>CAZPWZ010000003.1:0-42154 GCA_964590675.1 uncultured Draconibacterium sp. | reverse complement strand
CAATTCCTGGAACTTCGACATAGTAAGGATTCTAGATGTGTTTGTTATGGATTTTTCCCTCAATGAATCTATTTCAGTCAAACAGCGCAGGTTACAAATTATACTCCCATCGTTCCCTCATCCGCAGTCAATGAATGAAATTTCAGCGAAGTGATCACCTGGTAAAGCATGCCACCGGTCAAAAGAATTTTTCGTCCATCCCTGTTTTTTTAGTGATGCTAGATTTCTGTTTCCAATGGCGGCTCAACACATCATCCGCCACACTCCGGAACAATGAGGAGAGTTACCGGAATTTAGATATAATCAGATTTTTAGATGTTTGGTGTTATGGCGTTGTAAAAGTATAAGAATCCGATAACATATCCAATATTTTTATATTTATTCTATTTCATCTTTACTTTCGTTAATATCCTGGCTGCACTGTTATTCCAGCCGTTCATTGTTCGGGATAAGGGACGAAAATCGGGACGCGGGATACGGGACGCGGGACGAAATTTTCAACAATGTGACGACCATTTGGGGTTTTCTGGATTAAGCAGGAAAACAATCTATGGAAACATGTATTCAAATAAAAACGGAAAGCATTTCCGGGCTGATCCATTTCATAAGGGGAGAAAAAGTGATCCTTGATTCAGATTTGGCCAGACTTTATGAGGTGCCAACTAAGGGCCTGAAGCAGGCTGTCCGGAGGAATCTGGATAGATTTCCTGTTGATTTCATGTTTGAACTGACTGATAATGAAGCTAATTCTTTAAGGTCACAAATTGTGACCTTAAAGCGGGGCCAGCATTTAAAATACTTACCCTTTGCATTTACAGAACAAGGCGTCGCTATGATTTCATCGGTCTTGAATTCGGAAAGAGCCATCCATGTCAACATCGCCATTATGCGTGCGTTTGTACAGATGCGAAAATTCCTTGAAACTCACAAAGAACTTGCCATGAAGATCGAAGAATTGGAAAGAATGGTTTCATCGCATGATGATAATATTCAGTTAATCTTTGAAACTATCCGGCAATTGATGGTGAAGAAAAGTGAGCCGATGGAACCGGTTGGGTTTAAAATTCCCGGGGGAAACAGAGAATGTGAAGAGAAAACGTGACGAAAAATCGGGACACGGGACGCGGGACGAAAAATCGGGACGCCAATTGCCGTGAAAGGTCTGTCCTGCAGGGGTCGGACGACGGGTCCTTACATGAAGCAAGGTTAGTGATTTTTTCCAGGGAATTACTGAAATTTAATTATATTTGTACCAGCATCAGGAACCCTTGAGTGGGTACCAACCGAGCAACGAACGCCACGGTGGTAAAGCGATGCGGATCGCAAGGATCAAAAAGGTTCGCTTTTTTTATGCCCTTTTCTTTCCCCTGCCCGTCTACTTTTCCGGATGCAATGATGTTAAACCTTTAAACATGTATTGCTATGGAAACAAAGAATCAAAATTACAGGAAGAACATGCACACGATCCATGAATTTGCCGTTCCATGGAGACCCTATCATTTTAAACGGAACACCATCCTGATTGACGGGAATATCGTGAAGGTTTACAGCGGCAAATACTCCCACCGCGGGATCATCCTTGAAACGGAGCCCGCCGAAGCCTGCTTTGAAGGAACCGATCTCCGCATCACATCCGGGGATGGCACCATCATCAGGATAGCGGACGACGGCTGGTGGGACCCGGGATATGTCAACGGCAGCCTCGTCATCCGGGGTTGCGAAGTGATGGTCGGCGGGAAGTCATCTGGGGATAGCCTCATCATCCGATGCGACGAGCCTGTGCTCAATGCGCAATGGATGGTTTACGGCGGAAGGCATGTAATCTGGGTTGCCCTTGCGAAGGAGGGGCGGTTCTTCTCTTCTCCCGGGTTTTATGATTATGCTGCCACCTATGGAGAATTAAGCGAAGAAATGGATGAGATGTTAGCCGGTTCAGGTTTTACCAAAGCTACCCCGGAACAGAAGCCGCCTGAACCGGACAAGCAGGTTTACCAGGTGCGGTTTTGGCCGGGGATTGGGAAGGGGTGACGGTATAACGAGACGCGGGATGAAAAATCGGGACGCGGGACACGGGACACGGAACGAAAAAACGGGACACGGGACAAAATTTTCGACTGGGGGTTTACTTTTTGGGTTTTTCAGGATTAAGCAGAAAAACCAGAAATGAAAAAGAAACAAATACTTAAGGTCAAAGGAATTTTTATCTCCATGTTTTCCAAAGAAAAGGATGATTTTCTGAGTCTGACAGATATGGTACGGCCATTTGAAAATGGATTGGCCATCATTGAAAAATGGCTCCGGAATAAAAATACCTTGGAATTTCTTGGGGTTTGGGAACAACTAAATAATCCATTATTTAATTCCCTCGAATTCGAGGGAATTAGAAATGAGGCAGGTGTTAACAGATTTTCGATTTCAGTAAAAAAGTGGATCGAAAAAACATCAGCCATCGGATTAAGTGCAAACACTGGGAAATATGGGGGTACCTATGCCCAGATTGACATTGCATTTGAGTTTGCTTCGTGGTTAAACCCCGTGTTTAAACTTTATTTAATAAAGGAGTTCCAGAGATTAAAGGAGCATGAAAATATCCAAAAATCATTGGATTGGAACCTTCAGAGGACCATTTCTAAAATCAATTACAGGATTCATACAGACGCAATAAAGGATAACCTGATTCCTCCAATGGTCAGCAAGGAGCAAATCGCAATCATCTATGCGACAGAGGCTGACTTGCTCAGTGTTGCACTTTTTGGAATGACGGCAAAAGAATGGCGTGAGCAGAATCCCGATAAACAAGGCAATGTCCGTGATCATGCTCCCATAGAGCACCTTGTGGTTCTTTCAAACCTGGAAAGCATAAATGCATTGCTCATTTCAAAAAGAATCACCCAAGGAGAACGGCTGCAACTTTTAAATGAGACAGCCAGAAGTCAGCTGATCTCTTTATATAAAGACCAAAGAGTTGGGCGAATTCAAGGAAATATGACAAAATTCTGTGACACGGGACGAAAAATCGGGACACGGGACACGAAACGATGATATTTACATTCAGAGCTAAGAAAGTAATGGTTTACAGTGATCTTGCCATACTTTATGAAGTACAAACGAAAAGGCTCAAAGAACAAGGTGTAAATGTATTGATCTTTGAAACCATCCCACCATTTCACCATTTCTCCATCTCCGCTTTCGGATTAAGGAACATCCTGCTCTTATTGATATTGTGATAAAAATAAATTGAATTGCTCTGTTCCCAGATATCATAGGCCACCACGATAAAATGGTTCACATCCACCACATCCAGGTCGTGAACGGCATCACACCATATGCCCGGATCCAGCGACCCGAGGTAGTTGAAATGGTCGCCGTGGAAAAAGCTGATATACCCTTTGTTGGTGTTGCGGTGTGCGTAAATGTAGCAGTTGTGAAGGGGCGAATATTCAAACCCGCTGCCCCATCCGTCGTTGATCAGGTAGAGCGGCATCCTGGCCCGGGTGATGGGAAGTGTATCCGAAAAAGCATCCAGGAGATTGCCCCCCTGGTCATATAGCAGGTCATCATGAATCCTGATGTCGCCAAAAGAGGGCATCATGTAGTCCCAGATGATGCCGTTGAACCCGATGCCATCGTCAGCGATATCCATGATATGGCCGTGACTCATGGTTGAAATTCCGTTGTGCGCATAGAGCTTCGTGCCATCGGCTTTTATACATAAAGATGAGGGATATTCAATGCCGCTGCTCACCTGCTTTGGCTGCAGCACGCCATCTTTGTACATGACCACGTTGCGCGGGGATCCATCCTCGCCCCGTGAGACAATCAGGACATTTTCGTTGGAAGGCAGGGTGGCAAAGTCCATGGCCGTAAAGGGCCCCAGGTCGATACTCTGCATGATGGTAAACTGTACCAGGTCGATCTTGACGATCTTTGGTAACGTGTAGCAGGAAAGATAAAGATGCCGTTTGTCCGGCGTGAACTCCATGGCATAAGGCTCGCCGCCCAGCGGGAGTGTTTTTTCGACAGTGCCGTTGTATGGGTTGAGCTGAAGCAAGTTATTGGCATAAAGGGAGTCGCCGTGCCAAACGGCAGCGAAGGCTTTATTGTACAGGGCGTTGTAGGCCACGCAGGCCGCATCGATCTTCACCTTGATGGTTTGTGCATAACCTGCCGAACAGGCCACGAGGAGCAGAAGGGTGAAATTCTTTTTCATCATTGTACAACGATTTTCCTGACCACACCGTTCTCTTTGCCCTCCCTGTCGGTCACCTTCACCAGGTAGGTGCAGCGACGATAGCCACCCAGGTCGATCTCACCCTTCACCCCATCCATTTCGAAGCTGCCGATCAGTTTTCCGGCGAGATCGTACACACCAATCCGCTTGTGCATTGGGAATCCCCGGACAACCATTTTTCCCGCGACAGGGTTGGGGAACATCTCAACTGCGTTTTCGGGTTTAACGGGGCCGATCCCCGCAGAATTTATCTCGACGATGCGGATAGTGAACTGGCCGTAATCCTTGCCGATGAGCAGGGCAAACCGGTTGTCGCGGATCACCTCCAGATCCAGGATAAGCATCAGCTGGTAATAGTTGTAGTCGAACAGGTAAACCGAATCGAAAGCCACGAAGGTGTTTTTGTTGTAGAAGGTCAGGTTCAGCGCCGGCTTGTTGATGTTCGGGTAGACAAACGACTGGTTGAACTCTGAAAAAGCAAAGCCGTATTTGTCGCCGATGATGTCATTTTTACAGTTGCCCAGTGGCTTCAGCGTGGAGGTGTCGGTGGCATCAAAGATATCCCCCGTGGCGGTATAGAGCGTGTCGTGGTGCACCTTGAACCAATTCCGGCGCATCCCCTCGATGGGGGTCTCCTGCTCTCTCAGGTAGACCAGTCCATCGTCGACCACCTTGAGGGTGGAGTAGAAACTGTTGAGGCTGCTCTGGTAATGACCGATGATATAGGCCCCGTTCGATATGGGCTCAAGACAGAACGGGTGGTTCAACGTTGTATACTGCCCCATCCGTTTTGGCTGGATCGTATCGTTCTTATAGAGCGACACTGCCTCAAATTCGAATTCGAATGGCGTCTTTAACCCCATCACCAGCTGGTTATCCTGGTCCGGCATCACGGCAAAATTATAGGCATAAACCGTCGTGAGCACATGGTTCGGCGAATTGTAGAGTTTCGACGGACCCAGGTAAACCTCCTTGTCCACCACGAAGCTGTTCAGGTCAACCCGCTTTATGTAAGGCGTCCCACGGAACGAAATCCAGGCATAGTTCTCATCCGTGGTCAGCCGCATCAGGGCTGGCACGCTCCCCACAAACTGCGACCGCTCCACCGCCCCCGTGAGGACATTGATCTCGATCAGCTGGTTCCCGAATTCCGGGTCCATGGCATCCACGATCGCGTACAATTTGTCACGCAGTTTGCTGTACTGAATATCGTTGGTGATATAAGACAGGGTGATGATATTATTCCCGAAACATCCACCGGCAAGAAAGGTTGCAAAAAAAATGACGAGCCGTTTTAGCATAAAACAAAATTATCACATTATATGAAAACGAAGCCCTTTTTTTCATCACGGCACCACACCGCCAGGTTCCAGGGTTAAATCAATTAAGGATTAGGTGTGAAATTTTCAGGGGATCCTGTATACCACTTCACCAGGGGGAGCGGTGAGAACTTCAACATCTCGAATCCGCCGAAACCAATGACAAAGCCGATACAACTTCATGCCCGTATTTCGCTGATAAACCGGGTTTTCTCCCTGCGGCATAAGACCTGTACCAGCTGTCTCCCGGAGGCTGCAGCCATGACGGTTCCTGTGTAGGGTGCCGTCCACTGCCCGACCATATACAGTTGCTTCAAGCCAGGCAAGGTGCGCTTCATGGCCTGTGACATCAGGTTGTCGACCGTGACATACCATCCGTCGGGGGATCCCTTCCAGTTGCCGGTATAACGGACATAGGTCATGGGAGTTGCAACCTCTTCAACCTCGATCCGGGATTTGAAGCCCGGCCATTTTTTCTCAAGCTCGCCGGATGTGATTTGGGCGATCCTCTTCTTTTCCGCATCATACGCATCCCGGTCTTTGGCCAGGTTTTCCCAGAAGTCGTAATCGGTGGCGTACCATACTTCCAGGGCTGTTTTTCCTTCGGGCGCAGTCGTCGGATCGAAATGATGCATGATGACGGATATCCACCCGAACGCTCTTCCACCGACCATGATGCTTTGTTCCAGCTCCCGCGTTATCCTCCCGGGTTCAGCGGAGAGGTCCATGCTGACGCCGTAACATACGTGGACCAATGGCTGCACCGGAATCCACCCGGTATACATTTTATCAATCACCTTGTCGTTGTACCTGCCGCCCAGGATGTCGTACAGCAGGTGATGACCATCGGCCGCCCATACCACGATGTCGGCTTTGTGAATGCTGCCATCTTCAAGGATTATACCCTTTGCCGTACCATTTTCTATGATGATATCCCTTACCTTGCTGTTATATTGGATCTCACCGCCCTGGGCTTTGTATCTCCGGGCGATCCTGCCCACCGCCTGGAACGAACCTCCTTTGGGATTGCCGGCCTCTGTCACTCCGAGCCTGGAAAATCCCGCCATCGCTACCAGGGGGTAATTGACCATGGGCCATCCGGGATGGTCAACGCCGAACCGTATGGCTTCGGCAAGAAAAGGATTACTGAACCGTTGCGCAAATTCCCGGAGCGTGAGCTTTGCATATTTCCTGAACAAACCCAGCATGGGGATGAGGGAAACGAATTGTTTCAGTTTACTTAAGAAACCCGTCGTTTCCGGAGCATCGAGGCTGAATGAACCCATGAAATCGGGTCCGCTGTAAATCCTGATAAATTCGTCGATGAGGGCCGAGTCTGCCGGCGAAATCCTGAGCATCTGTTCCCTGAGCTTTTCTCCGTCGCTGCACAGGTCCAGTTTGTGGTCAAGGCCGTCGATGAAAGCCATGCTCTGGTGATAATGGAACTCCTGGTTCTCCAAAACCCCGGTCTCCTCCCAAAGTTTATTAAATGGCCCTCCTTTTGATCCCATGAGCAGGTGCATGCTGATGTCGAACTTATACCCCTTTCGTTTCCATGCGGCACACAAACCGCCCGGAACGTTATGCATTTCGAAGATCCTGGTCCGGAAACCGTTCAACTGTGCGTAGAACCCGGAGGAAAGGCCGGATATCCCGGCACCGACAATGATCATTTGTTTTTCCATGATGAAATAATTTTTTGTGCATCCTTTAGCCCAACTTACATATAACCCCATCCATGTTACGCTGTGAGAGGGCCAGGGAGCTGGAATGTAAGAAGTATGATTGCCTGCATGGTTTGATTTATTAATGAACGAAATTAGTAAAAACGTGACGAAATAACGTGACAAATGAAATCACGATTTACGGGCAACAATTAAGATTGACACTTCCACCCTTGAACCTTTTCCTTTTTGGGGTGTATTGCATTTATAACAATTCACCAAATATCACGATCATCATGAAAAAACAAATTGTATCAACGCTTATGTTCATTGCAGCGATCTTTGCTACAGGAGACCTGGCGGCCCAGCAGCCTGAAAAGGTCTATTCCATTGTCAAGGAGGTGCAGTCGTTCGAATGGTACCAGGCGCAGGCAAAGGCCTGGAAGCTGGTCCTTGACAGGGAGCCGAAAAACGGTCCCGGATGGATCTATTATTATACCGCCAACCGAATGGCCCGCCTCACCGACCGGAATCGCTGGGAGGCGGCCCGGGGTGAATATTTCAAAAACCTCTCGGAAATCGTCGATATGGCTGCGAAGGCAATGCCGGGTGCCTACGAATCGATTTACATCAAACTATATAATAATTCCATCGACTATCCCGGTTACGAAAAGGACCTTTTCAGGGCCTACGAACTGGGGGGCGGACGTGCGGAGATCCTCGACGAAATGGTGCTCTGGTACGAGGTGAAAAGGAACGGTGAAAAGCGCAAAGAGTTCAACAAGCAATGGTTTCTCAGCAACGACAACGCCCCCGGGATCCTGAACTACAACTACAATGTACTCCAAACCCTCGACGATGATGCCATCATCCTCACCGCCGGCGATAACGACACCTTCCCCTTATGGATGTTGCAGGATGCACTTGGGCTGAAACCCGGGGTGGCGGTGCTCAACATTCCGCTGCTGGCCAAAGAGGATTATCGCAAAAAGATCTTCGGAGAATTGAATATCCCCGACATTCAGTTCAACGCCGGGAATTATAAGGAGGGGGATTCCCTGTCGGCTCTCCGGAAGGTCATCATCACGCAGGTCATGTCAAAGGCTAAACGCCCGGTTTATCTCGCCCTTACTACTGATACCCGGTATTATCTCGATACAGATATTCAGAAAGATTTGTACCTTTCGGGGCTGGCCATGCGTTATCAGAAAAAGGAGTTTGACAACCTCGGGGTGATCCGCCGTCATTTCGAAAACGATTACCTGCTCGACTACCTGAGGGTGAGTTTTGCATCCGATCCATCCGCCGCCGTGGTGGCCCAGATGAACACCGGCTACCTGCCCTCCCTGGTCAAGTTGTGCAGCCACTACCGGCTGTCGGGGGAGACAGAAAAGCTGGCCAGGGTGAAACAGCTGATCACCGCGATTACCATCAAAGCCGGGAATGAAGAGGCGATGAAAGAATATATTAACTGTGAATAGCTTGGCCGATGAGCCGCTTCCTGAAAAGTTACGAGAACGAAAGTGACGAGGAGCTGATGCTTCGCCTCCGGAACAAGGAGCGCGAAGCATTTTCAGTGCTATACGACCGCTATGCCCGGGAGATGGTAAACTTTTTTTATGGCAGGCTAGGGCAGGATGAGGCCAAAGCCCAGGATTTTCTCCATGATCTGTTTCTCAAACTGCTCAATGACCCTGAAAAATATATGCCGGGCAGGAGATTCAGACCATGGCTCTATTCCATTGCCATGAACATGTGCAAGAATGAATACCGGAGCGTCAAGGTGCGTGAGGATTACCGGATCAGCGGTTTTCCGGATATGTCCGACCGGATTGAAGGGTCGGAAAAGATAGATCTGAAACTGTTTGAAAAGGAGCTTACCGCCAAACTCGGTTTGCTTGATGAAACCCACCGGGAGGTTTTCCTGCTTCGTTTCCGGGAGGAGCTCTCCATAACCGAAATCGCTGAACTGATGGGCTGTCCCGAAGGAACTGTCAAATCAAGGCTGTTCTACACCCTGAAAGCCCTCTCGGTACAACTGAAAGTGTTTAACCCGTTGATCAATTGAGTGATGGAACAGAATATTTTTGATGCCCTGCCCGGTTTCGACCGCATGCTTGAGCAGAAGAGTTTTGAAGAATTGTCCAGCCAGGAGCAAGCACTTGTGTTACAATTCATTACAGCGGAGGATTACACCCTCTTCAGAAAATCTGTATTGGCTGCGCAGCAAAGGAAAAGCGCCGGAGATCTTCCAATCACTCCCGATCCTGCAATAAAAAACCGGCTGATGCAAACATTCAGGTCAGTCGATATGGCCCAGTCCGCCTCAGTTCCCAGAACGCTTTCCCGCTTTTTCAGCTACCGTATCCCACTTTACCAGGCGGGTCTTGCGGCTTCGGTTCTTCTTTTCCTGGTGTTGTATCTTTTCCTGCAGGGTTACCGGATGACCGGACAGATGGCTGTTGCCGATACTGTGTATGTGGATAGGCCGGTCCGTCTGATGGATACTGTTTGGCTGGAAAAACCTGAGGTAAACAAACCGGGAATGGTGCCGGCAGAAAATCACCATCCTGAAACCCGGAGTGCAGCGGCCATTCAGCCTCTGCCTGAAAACCCGCTCTATGCCAGCCAGATGCAGGATGCCATGAACAGGATGTCGGTTATTTCGGGGCTGGGTAAAGATAGATCGGTTGACCACGATTCAGGGCTGATGAAGCTGGTATTGACGGACCGGGCAACTGCCGCATTACCATGAAAGTCCTTTGATGACAACTGCAGACACTGCAGCGCAACTAAGGCTGTCACTCGGGTTCTTTTCAACAGCTTTTTTGGCCAGTGAACCGTCGTTGTTGAAAAACAGCTGTGCCTTGGTAATGAGCCCATTATCGGCGACGGAAACCGATCAGTCCAGACCTTTATCGTGCAGAAATTTGGATAACAGGCCGGCGATTTCCACATTGTTCAAATCCGAAAAGGGAAAGTGTGTATTTCCATGGATGCCGATTTCGGGCAAATGGACCAGGGTTACATCACCGCCGTAACGGTTTACCTTATCTTTCCACAATCTGGCCATTTCAAGACGTGCGCGCCAGCCGTCCTGGCCCGGATTATCCACAGGCTGGCCGGGGATATTGTCCCCGTAGTAAAGGATGACCGGGATCTTCGTGAGCTTCATAAAATCGGACATCGGCACGCCAATGGCCGTCAAAGGGCCTGCCGCACTCTGTATGGGCGGAGGCACCTCTCCTTCGGGGAACACGAAATTGCTGCCGGGCTCATACGCTACGACAGCTTTTACCTGCTGATTTTTAATGGCGGTAAGCCAACCGGGACCGCCTGATTGAGAGTGCGTGACCAGGATTCCCTGCCCTATTTTGTTAAAAAGTTCTGAAACAGCATCTGAAATCACGCCCAGGTCAAAAGGCCCGGTGTTGGGCGTCATTTGACGAAAATACTGGTTCAGGGTTTCCGGGTCTTTTGCAAACTTTACCCCGGGGAAATATTCGGGCCAAATACCAATGCGAAATGTATCAAACCACTCCTGCTCGTCAGGCACAGGCGTGATGGTTGCGGCCACCGTGCTGCGGCCGGCATTGCCTCTCCTTGGCTGATCGATGAGATAAACCGGAAAACCACGTCGCAGGAAAATATTTTGAAATCCTTCCCGCCCGTCGGGAGTGGTTTCCCATGTCTTGGAGAACTGCCCGTTCCCGTGCCAGAATACCAACGGAAACTTGCGGGCCTTTTCAGGGACCTGGTAGAAAACGCAGGCATGGTCGCCGTGAAAGGTCTGGCCAGCAGGGGTTGGAGCGTACGGGGTGAATGTGCCGGGATTGGTGATCACGGTCCCGCCCACGGCAAAGCTCCCTTGCTTCTGAATTTTCAGCGCCGCGACGCTATCTTCAATCATCACGGTCCTGCAGGAAGTGATCAATACAAGTAAAAATACGATCGTTCCGGGGCATTTCAACATCATTCCCTGTTTTTGGTGATAACCCTTATTTTTTCCCTGCGGCATAAGAACTGTACCTGCTTCCTCCCGGAACTACTGCCATGGCGTTTTCTGTACAGGGTGCCGTCCACATGCAGTCGGTATGTTTTAAGCTTTGTCACTAACTGTTAATAGCGTGTAGAACTATTAGCCATCAGTGTTACGACTTCTTTTTCAAAATTATAAAGATTTACAAGCGTTTGAGAAGATGCATCAAGGCTCTGTGGTGTTATAACGACAAAATTCATGGTTGTCTGCTTAGGATTCTGGTCAATCCAGGTTCCGGAGTTGGCATAAATGCATTTTTTACCATCAAAGCTTACACCCTCAATAATTCTGGGCTGATGGGTATGGCCAAATACAACAATTCTTTTATCTGAGGCAGGGTTCAAAAAGTATTGCAGATTTGCCTGGCTGTCAACGAAGGTATTTGACATTACCGAATCGATTGCTTCCTCCGTATTCTCTGAATTGATTTCCGGACTGTATTTTTCCTTATCAAAGTTACATTTTTATTGTAACCGGTTAACGGACCCGGCAAGGCTTAAAATGACAACCATTTTTCACTGTTGACTTTCAATTTTTTACAATGTACATTTGTAATAGTCAAAAAGCGCTCAAATCGGATTCCCTGGGGAAGTCACCTGTTTCGGGGGGACCCAGGGACAATCGATCGCATTCGTAAACAACGCTCAGCCGTGGCAATACATCTGATTAAAACGCCAATAAGCTTTCCAGGCATTAAAAACGTATCGTTATGATTTCAACATTGGTTTTAATTATTTCACTGCTACTGATCTGTTTAATAGCAGTCGTAGTTGCCCGGTCAATCATCAAAAAACAACAGATTTTCGGACGCCCGCCAATCCCGGTATTTTTTTTCATTCTCGCAAAGATGCTCGTGCTTGTTAACCTGGTATTCCTGCTCATGAAGGGATTGAAAATTAATGTCAATGGAATTTTTGTTCCCACCGGATTTACCAACATTATCGCATTGGCCTTTTTAATTGCAGGAACCGTCATATTATATCTTTCGGCGATCAAACTGAACAAGGACCTGGTTTTTGGTTTATCATCCTCTGAAGATCACAAACTGCAGACCGGAGGTATTTTTTCCATCAGTCGCCATCCGTTCTACCTGGGATTTATTTTCATCCTGTTCTCTTCATGTCTTTTCAACCCGCACTATTTGAATATTCTTGCATTCGCCGGGGCATGGATCATCCATCATTTTATCATGATCAGGGAAGAACAGTTCCTCGGTACGCAATATGGCGAAGAATACAGGGAATATGCAAAAAGAGTGAAACGGTATATCTCATTTTAACAACACAGCCATGAAAGTATTGATCATTTTCGCACATCCGAACCCATTGTCCTTTACAAAAGCGGTGCTCGACAATTTTGTAAGGGGCATCAAAGAGGCAGGGCATCAGTATGAAATTGTCGATTTGTACAAAATAAAGTTCAACCCCGTATTGCAGGATAAGGATTTTGCTTTTTTTGTTGATAAAGATTTGCCTGATTGGGTTTTCAGGCAAATGGACATGAGGAGGATGATCATCGAGCTCGCGGGCGGACCTGTACGAAGGCTGGTTGCCAAATTATATATTAAGAACAAGAGTGATGATGATCTGCGTAAACTCATCAGTTCCCAAAAGTCCAGGGATGTGCTGGAACAGCAAAAAAAGGTGGCTGAGGCTGATGTGCTCGTATTCATTACGCAGGTGATCTGGATGCACTTTCCCGCTTTAATGAAGGGGTGGCTGGAACGTGTTTTTTCATACGGATTTGCATACAAATTGAATGAAAGCGGATGGCAAGGGGATCCGGATGGCAGGATTCCATTGTTAAAAATCAGGAAAGCCATTGTCATGCATCCTACATTCTTCAATGAAAAAGTATACAGGGAAAAGGGCTTCAGAGAGGCAATGGAAAACATTCTTGATAACTGGAGCCTGAAATATCCGGGCATTGAAAAAGTTGACCACATTTATTTCCATTCCATTTTATCAGTGAGCCCGGAGACGCGGAAAAAATATCTTGAAATTGCTTATTTAAAAGGAAAAGAGCTGGATTTTTCCTGAGAGGCCGCAGATCTGCGGTTTTATCTGAATTTTATATCTATTTCCATCCTGTAAGAAACACGGTCTATCAATTTTACATATTTCCATATCTTTGGGGTTTAAAGCATGGATCATAAGAACTTAAACCTATTCTTTTCCTATGATAGCAGTATTTATCGCTTACCTTGCCGTTACGATGGGGATCGCCTGGTGGTACTCGCGCGGCAAAAAGACTCATGAAGGTTTTGTACTCGGGGGAAAGAAATTTTCCGGAACCGCACTGGCACTTTCTGAACGTGCTACAGGTGAATCGGCCTGGCTTCTGCTGGGGCTTACAGGACATGCCTATGCCGACGGACTGAGCGCAATATGGGTCGCACTGGGCTGCGTTACCGGCATTATTTTCATCTGGTTTGTAATGGCCGGACGACTGCGTGCCGAAACAGAAAGGAGCGGTTCGATGACTGTGTCGAGCCTCATCGCCAAAAAAATCCCGGGCTCGGAACGTTCGATCGCCATGCTCTCGTCCATGATCGTGGTCTTCTTCTTTGTCTTTTATATCGCGGCACAGTTCAGCGGCTCGGGAAAGGTGCTGAACAAAACGTTCGGGCTCGATCCGTTCTGGGGGATCATCATCAGTTCGGCAGTAGTTACGGTTTACTGCATCATGGGCGGTTTCATCGCGGTAGTGGTCACGGATGTATTCCAGTCCATCCTGATGATCTTCACGCTGGTGGTCTTCCCTGTCATCGCTGTCCTGATCGCGGGTTCCCACAGTATTCAGATCATACAATCCATAGAAGCCGCCGGACCTCAATATCTTTCATTGACCGGGGGCATGACGGGTTCAGCGGCAGTGATCCTTGTGATGAGCGGGATGAGCTGGGCCCTGGGGTACACCGGGCAGCCGCAGCTGCTCACCCGGATGATGGCCATCCGTGACCATCGGGGAGTGGAAACTGCCAAATGGGTTGCCACGGTGTGGACCCTGTTTGCCTATGCAGGCGCCATCCTGATTGGCCTGTTCGGGATCGCATTCGTACACGGCGGCTTGCTCGGGAATGAGGTAACCAAACTATCGCAGGATGCCGAAAAGATACTGCCTGTCATGGTGGTCGCCCTGGTCAACCCGTTACTGGCAGGAGTCCTTTTATCAGGTGTGATCTCCGCCATGATGTCGACCGCTTCTTCGGAACTCACCGTCTCTTCGGCTTCCATCACTGAGGATCTCTATTCCAACATCCGGAAAAAAAAGGATTCCCCTAAAAAGCTGCTGTATATCAACCAGGGTATGACCTTCGTTGTAGGGGCTGTTGCCATCGTGCTCGCCTTTACCATGCAGGATACCGTTTACGGACTTGTTTCGTATGCATGGTCGGGGATCGGTTCATCATTCGGTCCTGCATTGTTCCTGCTGCTTTTCTGGAAACGGTTTTCACGGGCGGGGATCTTCGCCTCACTGATCTCAGGAACCGTATCGACCGTGATCTGGAAAAATTTCTTCGAAGCACCGACAGGCATTTCGGAAAGGCTGGCCAGCTTCATCTTTGCCTTCATGATGGCGGTGCTGTTCTCCCTGCTCATTCCTGAGAAAAAGAAAAACGAGGTCATGGTTTAAAGAAATTGATGAAGATCACACGGTGCAACACATATTTCACCCACAGTACGGCAAAGATGAGGGAAACAAGTGTTCCGCCGGCCACGCCTAGCAGCGGGAAGGTGTAATAGACTGAAATGGCGTAAATTACGGTGTTGGTCGAGGATAGGATCATTACTTTTCCGGTGGCCCTGGCGAACTCCCGGCCCTGGTTGAGCGAAAGGATGACCATCGAGCTGAAAAGCACGGCGGGGAAGGTGCTCACGATGCCCGTCAGGTAAGGGGGAACGAAATGGGCAATGGTGACGACGCTGCCGACGATGGTCCCTGCAAAGAGGGCCCTGACTGTAATCTGGAAAGGTGTGTATCGCTTGCCTGAACGCCCCCTGACCGGGATATCGACCCTGTGTTCCACCCAGAGCCATACAAGCAGTGTAATGATCATGTAAAAGGCTGCATTGATCCAGAGCAGGTTAGAAGGGATGCGGTTGGCCAGGATGGCCAGGGTGAGCCAGGTGAGCAGGGATCCTGCGATGGCAGTGGAGATCCGGTAACGCAGCAAAAGCACAAATACCAGCAGGAAAAAGGTATCGATCAACATGCCAATCGGGATGGCGGGGATCATGTTCTGAAGGAACGGATTTCCCTTGGTCAGCGAAATAAAGATCATGGTGATGAGAATATTCGACGGGAGATTGGCCACCAGGCCCCCGATGGTGCTGCCGAACCGCTCGGCCAGCAGGGTGAGCAGGGTAATGAAGCCGCCGGCGACGAAAAAGGCGAGGAGGATTTTGGGGAGGAGCATGGTAGCTGAGAACAAGTTTTAATGAGAATGGTTAAACAGTTTTACGGATAAAACGGACAGGTTTCCCCTGTTATACCCTACGAATGGGAACTGAACATCTCCGCCAAAATCCGCACCGTCTCTTTTGCGGCCAGTTCAGGTTTCAGCGCTGTATCGGATATGCCGGATACAACCTTTGATTGGTCGTGATCCAGTTTTCCTTCTACCTTCCAGGTGCTGATCAACGGCGCTGAAAGGTAGGCAGAAAAATTATGATGACCGGAACCCGGCCTTTCACCGATAATGTGAACGATGGCTTTGGGTTTGTTATCTCCGGAATCCTGGCCAAAGAGATATTCTCCGCACCGGTATCCCGCCCGCACCCGGCCATTCCTGATGACAATGTTATAGCCGGATACACGCAAACCTGCCAGGTTCAGCTCTTTATCCAGGTATTCCAGGTGGGGTTGCAGGTGACCTTCGTCGGCAAGTGCACTTACATTCAGCCCGTCGGAGATGATTATCTGCACATCGGGAATCCTTCCGTTCCATTTCTTTCTCAACCGGGTAAGCTGATCCATGGACTTTTCCGTCAGTATTTCTCCCGTTGGAGGATGATACACGTAGTCTTTCCGGTCGGCTGAAGTTGTTTTAATGCATACCTGGTTTGGAATGGAGGCGATGAATGTTTGCGTCATCTCCTTCCAGAGACAAGTCTTTGAATCTTCGTACAACACATGGATTTTTTTGTCAAGCTCCGGTTCCAGGTCCCAGCTGTTTTTGCCGTACCCGACAGCAATTGGGACGCCCCTTTCCTCAATTTCAGCAATCAGTTTATTTCCCTCTTTGTAAATTTCATCTTTGGTTCTTACATCACTTTTTGCCATGCGGTACTTATAATATACCCATACCGGGTCTCCGAAATGACCGGTAATATTCCCTTCGGGACTGATTATCTCGATTTTTTTGAAGAAATCCCACATGGTATCGTTCACTTTATACCCGAATTTCTCCCTCACCCGTACATGGTCATTAAAACCTGTCGTAAGATAGCTCAGCATGGGATCGTTCTTTGTGGGAAGCGCCATCAGGTAGGCAGGGTTTGCCGGCATGACCTGGTCGATGCACCACGCCAGGTCATCGAGGGTGATATCCATATGCAGCGTGGAACAAACATCCAGCCCGATGGTGAGGCCGTGAAGTTTCCCCATCACGGTATCCTCCAGGCAGCATCTCACCAACTGATCCCTGCTCTTAAAAACTTCGGGCCCGATAATGCCGGCCACATCATTTACGTGCACCCAGGGTCCGGGAAAGTTTTTCAACTGAACTTCCGCGACTCTTTTTTTCAGGGCGCGTAAAAATCCATATTTGCGCGATTCATGAACAACCATGTCAAATCCCTCCCCGTTGCCGTTCGTGAAATCAGCGCCCTGACCGGTTTCCACATACAAACCATATTGCCCGGTGCGCCTGGAGGCGTGATCCATCATTTTCGCGACCGTGAGATCAAACGTTTTATTGGCGCTTACCGTTCCTCCCAGGCTCTGAAACCAGATTCCCGTCGTGCCCGGGTTTTTGGCTTCCACTTCGGCCTGGATGTCGATATGGGCCAACACACTGTGGGGCATCACTTTTTCAAGGCCGAATGTTTTCAGGATATCCTGAAGTGCGAACTCGATTTTGGCCACAGATGCAGGATCGCTTGAAACCGGGTTGGTGCCAAGTACCAGGTCGCCCACAGCATAGGACCACCCGTTGAATACCTGCATCATGATGTCGTCAATGTTATCCGTCGGCGAATTTGGCTGAATGCGGGCGCTCAGGTATCCCTTTGCACCGATATTGCTGCCCGGCAGCGGGTTGAACACCTTCCGGCCTATGATGATGAGTTCGTCGTTGCTCATGAGTTTTACCAGCAACCCGATGATATCGCTGGATAGTCCGGGCATGATCGATTTGATGTCATCTTCGGGTTTCACCAGGATAAAAGATTTCAATTCCCCCAGGGTCATGCCCGAGATGGTGTTGAATACATCAGCATCAGTCGTATCCCGGATCAGGAAAAAGATGTCATCAGTAAAAAGGGGCTTATCCCAGAGGTCCCGGATCTTTGTATTCGTTAAAAGCACCCTGGCATTGCTCCTGGAGTTTTCGCCGGATGCGGCCAGCCCCTGTGCAAGGTCCCCCTCCTTGAATGGATTGGCAGAGCCGGCAATTTTCCTGTAAAGCCCCGGATCAAACGTTCCGTTTACCCTGTTGATATAGGAGAAGATATCTTCATTTGTTTTTGGCGTGATAATCTCACCCGGATTATCGTACAGGCCAAACCCGGAAGCGAAGGAAGATTTAAAATGAATGGACAGCAAGGCGCCCGCGGTCAGTCCCGAAGTGAGAAGAAAATCCCTCCTGCTGTATTTTTTCATGGTGAAGCGGTAATGGTTTACCAAAAGTAATAATTATTACGTGATGAAGGAACGTGATGAAAACGTGACAAAATAAGGGATACGGGACATGGGACGGAAAGTTTGAAAGGGGATGTTTGTTTCGTGCCCGAATTATCCTGACAGTCCTGTTGATCTTATTGCTGTTGTAGGCACCCGTCGATGTCGTCCGGCCTGCCGAATATATCCCAAATCCGGGAAAATTGGTGCCGTCGCTGTGGATGTTGCAATTGGACACAGTGTTATTGTTGTTGCCAAGGTTCCCGGTCGTGGATCCGAAATTGACAACCCCTGAAGTGGGATTCACGGCGACCAGGTTGCAGTACCGGATGGTATTACCCTGGGCCGTGTTGAGCAGGGTGATGGCTGCTCCGCAGGTATCTGGCATTACCGGATCGATCGCTTCCAAAGCTGATATGTCTACAGGCACATGATTATTAGTCTGTCTTGCTTCACATGTATCCTGAATACCGTGGTAAAAGAGATACATCGATAAATCCGCCGGGAGTCGACTGAAATGGAACCACATCGTTCACGGAATAATTACCCTTAAATCCATTGACGTTCGTAACGATGATATTCTCATCAAATTTGTAAGTACCAGGGCATTGTCGTATGCGAAACTGGAGTTTCCCATCCCCTGTTACCCGGCATTCCTGTACTTCGCCTTTAAATACCCGATGGTCTCTTTCATAAGTTTTTTAAGGACATCCTGGTTGATATCAGATAATCTCTTAACGTAAATGCAGGCTTTACCTATCTTATATTTCCCAAGATCGGCCAGGAGATATTCATGCTCTTTGGCCCCGGTGAAAACATAGAGCGAAATGGCTGCCTTGCGTGGCGAAAAACCGATCAACGGCCAATCACCCTCCTGGCTGCTTCGCTCAGATTTGTAATGATAGCTGCCAAACCCGATCATGGTTGCTCCCCACATTTTTGGCTCATAACCGGTAAAATCCTGCATCAGCTTTAACAGCTCGAAGCTATCTTTGCGCTTTTGTTCGCTATCGGCAAATTGGTTGATAAATTCACTTACATTTTCGTTAGTCTGCTTTGTTTTCAATTCTGCCATGGTTTGATCCTTTTATGGTTAGACCTTGTATTGATTTTTGAGATCGCAATTTCATTTTTTGATCGCCAAATTTACCATTCCTGCATACAATACAAAAATGTCAGGAGGCGTTGAAAGGTATAAAAAATACTTGAATTGAATGGCCTTCGCCGAAAAATCGGGACACGGAATTTGGGACACGGGACACGGGACGATAAACCGGGACGCGGGACGCGGGACACGGGACGAAATATCAAACGGTTCCCAACTGACTTCCTTTATGTTTTGACCATAAAAGAAAGTAATACAATAGGTCGCAAATTGCGACCTCAAGTTGGGGAGGATCACGTTATCAGCCACAGGAACCGTGTCGACCGTAATCTGGAAAAATTTCTTTGAGACGCAGACACGCATGACGGTGTTGTTCCAGGTTATGGTTCCTGAATATCAATGCAGTTCATGAGAAAAGAGAAATGAATTTGGAAAAAAAATAATTATGTAACATTTTCAGGGATCAACTGTCTTAATTTTGCAAAGCTGACTGAATGGATGCAGCAAAACCCTTAAATACTGAAAAAATGAAAACAGGATTCAGAACATTATTTTTATTCATGGCCGTTTCGGCCTTTATGTTTGCAGGATGTCAAAAGGATGGGCCACAGGGACCACAGGGACCACAGGGACCTGCCGGTCAAAATGCCACGGTTTATTATTCCGAATGGTTCTCACCCGTGGCCTGGTCGGGCGGTTCGGGTGACTGGTATTTCGCGGCCAGCGCCCCCGATCTTACTGAAGGAATTGTCGAGAATGGCGTCGTGCTTGCCTATGCCTGGCTGGCCGATGATGTTTACGGGGGATCCTCAGTGCGCCCTTTGCCGGCCTATGCCGTAGGTGCAAACTGGAGTTTCCTGATACACGAGTATGGCAGCATTGAGTTCACCTCCGATATGTTCGGGCCGCCTCTCACCTCAGGCAATAAATTCAGGTTTATCGCCATCCCCGGCACCATTCCTGCATTAAAATCAGGAACACCCGGATACCGGAGCAACCAGGAGCTGAGGCAAATGTCGTACAAAGAGATCTGCAGCCTGTTCAACATTCCCGAATAGGGAAGCCGGCCTTCGCTATGCCGGAATGGAAAAACCATTTTCAAAAGTTCGCACCTTTGTATTCCCCGTTAAGCACCCGATGCTGAAAAAACAATATTATTCGGTTTGCTTTTGCTGCTGATGGGGTCCGGTGGATTTCAATGTTACCGGGAAATACAGAGAAACACGCGTGGATGATATCACGGCCTCGCCGCCTTTGAAACAGTTGAAGCATGTTTCCTTAACCCGCCTGCCCCTTTTTCAGGAAGAAACAGACTTCGTAACCCCAAACCACCCTGAATGGCAAAAACAATGTACAAAATGGTAAAAAGCCCGTCAATTATCCCGGTGAACCAGAATGTCGCAGGGAAGTCCGATACAAATATCATATATGCATAGAGTTGAACAACATAGAACGATCTTCCGATGATCAGGCAGCCAACATTGAACGCATACAGCCTGACATTGAACGCAGATAAAAACTGCAGATAGGCAAAACAGAGAAAAAAAGACCCGAGGAAAACAGCGAAGAAAGGATCAATCGTTGGATCATCAATGATTCGTCCTGAACCTATCACGAAAAAGTAAAGAATGGCTGCAACGGTATCCCATATTCCACTTGCAAAGAAGGTCAGGGCTAAAGGTTTTACTGATTTATTTGCCATATAAAAATTCTTACTTTTTATCAGCAAGACTGCAACTTCCATTCAAAACGTCTGTTCGCAAAATTTTTATGACCCTTTCAGGTTCTTCAAACATCGGACTGTGAGCTGATTTTTCAAATGTGTAAAATCCTTTCAGGGGTGCCTCTATCTTTTTGAAATAGTCCTTTGCCAAATCGTACGAAACGGTGTAATCATAGATGCCATGAAAAAAATAGACCGGGATGTCCAGCTCAGGAACTTGTTTGGATAAATCAGTTGACAGAATCGTATCCCACAGCGGGTGAACACCAGCCCTAGCTTTACCTCGCCACAGATTGATCTTCTCAGAAAATGTGTAGTCTTTGCACGCAAGCGATGGTAAAAAGATACCGGTTATTATCGAAGTCATGTCACGTGTTGTGCCAACACCAATGGTATGCATGGCTTCATCACGCAGATTAAGGTATCCGTCAGGAATTACGTCTGTTACCGGTGAGGCCTCCAATTTTCCTACCATTTTCCTGTTCCTTGCCTCCCTGTATTCTTTCAGCATATATTCATGCGCCATTTTTTCTGATTTTAACTGGTCCGACATCTGGGCAATCCCAATGTAAGCGTAGTATAATTCAGGTGCCTGTGCAGCCACATGAACGCCAATAAAGGTTCCGCCCGAACGTCCCATGAGGTAGATCTTGTCCTGCCTGAAGCGCTTACGCAGGTAGTTCGTCACCTCCCTTGTATCCGATATCATTTGTTCCAGTGTCATCGGATCCTTAGGAATGCCGGCGTTGTATGAAAGACCGGCCCCCCGTTGGTCCCACCAGACCACAGTGAAATAGTCTTCAAGACCTGTTGGGTATCTCTTAGTCAGAAAATAATCCGGGATCCCGCCATGAAGGTAAAGCAACACGGGATTGGCAGAATCTTTGCCCTGAACAAACATCCCCTGTTTCATTCCATTTATATCTATATATACTTTTTCGGAAATGCTCCCGGCCAGAATATTTCCGTTATTATCCAGGAATGGTTGCGGTTTTCCGGGGCTGTAAATCAGTAATACAATTGCCAGTAAAAGGATCAATACCGCCAGAACTGAAATCGAAATAAGTATCATACGAGAAATTGTTTTTATAAAAAAACTCATTTGTTGTTGTATTTTACGACAAAACTATTCCTGCTATTTCAAAAAGAAAAATTAAACATGATGAGGGTGCAACTCCAGCGATTGAAAGGCAAAAATCACAAACTGAAGGATTCCGGAACAGCGAAAATTCAGTGCTGGATATCAAGTTGAAATTGATGGTTTAAGCAATTTATTCCCCTTCATTCCAATGAGGATATTGAAAAAAGGATTAATCAACGATAGCCTGGTAACCCAAAACCCTTAATTGCTTAAAAACCGGATAATAAAAATTCGGAACAAACTGAGTCATTAAGATAAAAACTAAATTTTCTTTTGGATCGATGTAAAAATAAGTATTACCAGATCCTGACCACCAATATGACCCTTTTGAACCTATCATATTGGAATTTATGCTGTCCTTTAATACCGCAAAACCAAATCCAAAACCCATTCCGGACATTAATGGACCAAAAAAATCATCATCAGGCATGATCTCGTTTGACAGATGATTTGTGGTCATAAATTCAACGGTTTTTCTTCCCAAAAGTCGCACCCCATTATATTTCCCTTTATTCAGTAACATCTGGGAAAAAATCATATAATCGGTGGCAGTGGAAACAAGTCCTCCGTTACCTGATAAAAACTTTGCAGGCTTAGAAATATTATCCACATCCGGTTTCATGATTACTTTAATTCCAATTGAATCCGGGGCATATACAGCAGCCACCTGCTCTAATTTCTCTATAGGCACATAGAAATCAGTATCGCTCATTTTTAATGGTTTGAATATGCGTTCCCTTAAAAACACATCAAAGGGTTTACCTGAAATAACTTCCACCAAATAACCTAAAACATCCGTTGATCTGCTATAATTCCATCTTGTGCCAGGTTGGTATAAAAGTGGAATTTTTGCAAGATTGTGAATCATTTCTTTTAAGGTTCCGTCGGACAGATTCGCCTCTCTATACATAGAATCAACAGGAGAATCCGCCCCAACGCCACTCAGTCCGGAGGTGTGGGTTAAAAGATCGCGAATGGTCATTGGTCGTATTGCATCCACAGTATGTATTCCATCCTGGTCAATGGATGAAAATACTTTCATATCCTTGAATTCGGGTATATAATTACCAACCGGGTCATCCAATTGAAAATGCCCCTCCTCGTATAACATCATAACTGCAACACTGGTCACCGGCTTGGTCATCGACGCCATCCTGAAAATAGCATTAAATTGCATGGGTTTACCAACATCCATCAATCCATACTTTTCAAAATGGACAACTTTACCGTGGCGGGCAACCATTGTTATCATACCCGGAAGCTTATTTTCATCTACATATCGCTGCATGACCTGCTTAATACGATCTAATCTTTCAGATGCCATACCCGCTTTTTCCGGTTTATCGAAGTGTAATTTGGTTTCATGCTGAGAATAACATGATAAAGTTGCAAGCATAAGGCATAAAAAAATTGCTTCTTTCATTAGCGAAAATTATTAAAGGGTAAGAGCGTGGAAACAGCGTTTGGAATTGTCTTTGGGCATTGGTTAACAGGGCGAACTTGGTTAATAATGAATTCTTCAGCTGTTCAGCCACTTTTTGAAATCAGCAGAACGATCGATGCTGACTACCGTATCGAACTCATCGTCGGCATTCGGTTTCAGATCCAGTTTAACACGACCGCGTGAATATGCCACCATATTCGCAATGGAATCCATGTTCACCATGTATTTTCTGTTTATCCTGAAAAAAACCGAGGGGTTTAGCATGGTTTCCAGTTTGTCGAGGGTGTATTCGATGCTATAATTGTTTCCCTGGAAAGTCCGCAGGTAAACATTTTTTTCGAGGACATAGAAATAGGCAATTTCCGACACTTCGATTTTTCTGATCTTTTCTCCAATCTGTATCAGAAACCGCTTCTTAAAATCGGGTTCTTTTCCCCGTATATTGGCCAAAAGCAAATCGTAATCAATGCTGAATGCAGATTTCAGGCTTCGGTATTTTTGAAGACTTTCCGCGAGATCGCGCTGTCGAATGGGTTTCAATAAATAAGAGATGCTATTGAGTTGAAACGCTTTTATGGCATACTCATCATAAGCGGTAGTGAAAATAACCGGAGTAGTTATGGAAACCTGCTCAAAAATATTAAAACTGATGCCATCGGAAAGCTGAATATCGAGAAAGATCAGATCAGCGGTATTCAGGGAAAGCCACTTTACTGATTCTTTAATGGAACCTAATTTTGCAAGAATATTGATGGACGGGTCAACTTCCTTCAGCATCCTTTCCAATTTGTCGGCGGCAAAGCTTTCATCTTCAATGATCAGTACGTTCATCCTGCTCAACTTTAATTAAAGGTATTCTGGCAATGTAATAATTATCCGCAACCTCAAATTTCGGTTCCAGGCTGCTTATTAATGCATATCTTTTAATCAGGTTTTTGAGCCCCAGCCCTGTGGAGGTTCCTGAAATTTTTGGTTGAACCGGGTTTTTAATAAAAAGAAAATCCCCTTCACTGTAGATCTCAATTTTTAGCGGCTTTTCTTCATTGACAATATTGTGCTTCATCGCATTTTCAAGCAACACCTGCAATGAAAGCGGCGGCACTAACATTGGAAGCAATTCAGCCGGAATATTAACAGAATAGGTTAAGGAATTGCCATACCTGATTTGTTGCAGGAAAAGATACGAACGCATAAATTCCAGTTCCTTATTAAGTGAGACCACTGGCTCTTCGATGGTTTCAAGGACATACCGGTATATATGCGAAAACTCATCAATGAACAACTGTGCTTTGCGAACATCCACATTAATCAGTCCCGAAAGCACGTTGAGACTGTTAAACATAAAATGGGGATTGATCTGACTCTTGAGCACCTCAAACTTGATCTGGGTAAGTTCTTCCTTAAGATTTTCAGCAATCTGCATTGCCTGCCGGTTCTCAATAAACAGAATCCAGCCATCAAAAATGGCCATCACCAAAATATTAACAACGATATAGATCAATACATTGGTTATTATAACACCTGCAATATCATCCTCATAAACTTTAATCCAGTTTACCAGCAATGTAATTAAAATGGCAATCATGGAGGCTATTAAGACTGTATACCCTAACTGTATAATAACTCTTTTTAAAATATTTTTGCCCCATGGTGCAGTTTTGTTCAGGTAACGAATTACATATAAATCAGGATAGGCTATTAAAAAACCTGTCATTAAACTAAGCAATGAACCAATTAACAGTCTTGAAAAAAAATGAGCCGGACTATTCAGAACATGATACCCGTTCAGGTGGTTATAGACTATAATGATAAATTGTATCGCGATGGCTAATCCGGCCAAAAGCGAAAAAAATCGCCTGAACGAAAAATAGCTATGAATATTTCTGAAAAACATGTCTGTAAGTTATTGTACGCATGATTCACTCCAAAAATACGAAAGTTCAGTGTTTCGCAGCGTCAAAACCTCTTTGCAATTCCAATTCTTACTGATATGTATTGATAATCAAGTTTTGTTCGTGTTCCCTCGAAATCAGTATCCCATGCCAGGGAGTTAAACTTAAGCCCTGGAGTAAGACTCCAGTTTTTGCCTAAATTAATGTCCAGGCCGCCTGCCAGCTGATATCCAAATCCGTGTTTACTATCATGAATAATGTCACCATCGGTATTTTCGGTTTCGATATGATTGTATAATCCACCAGCCCTGAGATAAAACGCTAATTTTGAATTGCCAATCGGGTGTTTAAAGTTTAGTCCGAGAACATAACCTGTTTCTTCAAAACAAACATCATTGCCGGCAAAAGATTCATCAGCGCCAAACCTGTTCCATCCCCATCCTGCATAAACTCCCAGATGAGACAAAAAGCGGAGGTGCAATGTGAACTCTAAGCCAAATCCCGGATTAAGGCTTGCGCCATCAATGCTTTTTGTTGCAACGGATAATCCACTGTTAAGTTCTATTCCAAATCGTTTTTCAGATTCCTGAGCAAAACTGCTCATTGATAATACTACAAGCATTATGAATGCCAATCCTTTTGTTTTCATTTTTTTCTGATTTTAATTGATAATTGAAAAATTCATGAAACAAAAGTAGCTGGCTGGTAACCAGTGTAAAAACGAAATATGACAGGGGTGCTTATCGGGATACTGATGGTGTTTTTTTCCCGTTTAAATGTGGCTGGCAGTTCAGATCAAACTTCCAGATGCAATTCGTCCAGGTGCTATCCGGCTCAGCGAATTTAAATGTTGCAGGAAAATCCGGAGAAACACACATGGATGATATCAGCAACTTTCCCCCTTTGACATAGTTGACAACCGGATCCATGACCCGCTGCTTTGAACCTCCTCCGTAGGTGGAATATTCAATATTCTTCAATGATTTGTCGAGGATTAATATAACCAGGTCCATTCCCCCGCTGATCGATGGATACAGGGCATCTTTGGTCACTATGAAGTCTTTTGATGCCGAGGTGCCGACCAATACATATTTTTGATCTTCGGTTCTTGCCACATATTTCAGCCAATCGGTTTTTGAACCACCAATGAATGATGAATAAACCGGCTTATTCGATTGTAAACTGAATTTCATGATAAAACCATCAGCGTTTCCGCCAGCATATTTTACGTTCACAGCATCGGATGTGACCGGGAAATCAGGCGATTTTGTTTCACCGGCAAGAATAATATTATCTGCATCCCCGATAAAAACAGCATTGACCTGATCGGTTGAATCTCCCCCGATGAAGGTTGAATACTCAATTTGAGAGAGATTTTTGCTGACGATTGTTAAAAAGCCATCCTGTTTCCCAACCATGGTTTTTTGATAAGCATTTTTTGAGACAGGGAAATTATCGGAATAGGTCGCGCCGACAAGCATGATTTTTCCCTTCGGATTGAAAGAAAAGGATCTGATATAGTCCAGGGATTTTCCCCCCAAATAGGTGGAATGTTCAACTTTATCAAGATTCAGGGATAATGTCGTGATGGTTATATCCCCGGCCATCCATGACTGGTTGCTGTCAGGTGGCGCTGAATTATCATACATTTTTTGAATAACTTTTTGTGTTGTGGGAAAATCCTGCGACCTGCTTTTTCCGAATAAATACAAAGAATTATGATGGACGGCGAGTGTTGTCCAGTGATCGCTTCCTGAACCTCCGAGATAAGTGGAAGCAATATACCTGCAATCATTGCTGAACTTAATAATGTAATGATCATTTTCACCTTTCAGTGATTTTTGATACGCATTTTCTGAAACCGGCAAATCCGGTGATTCTGTTGTAAAGCCAACATAAACGTTGCCGGAATCATCAAGGGTCATTTTTAAACAATAATACTCTGAGCCTGAACCGCCAATATACGTTGCGTAAATTAATTCTCCCGCGGGCGACAACTTCATTAAAAATGCATCGCCCCCGGTCACATCCTTATCCGTATGCCCGTTGTACTTTTTTTGAAAAGCATCGCTAGTTACCTTTAGCCCGCCTCTTGTTCCACCTGCAACAAATATATTTCCCCCCTTATCAACCACCGAAGGAGTAGAAGTGTGCACTCCCCCGCTGGAAGCCAGGTAGGCTGAAAAATCAACTTTCTGGGCGAAAATATTGGAAACAATACCCATAAAAAGCAATGCGACATTGAAAAGTGTTTTCATGATTTTTTTATCCTTAAAACTTATACGTTATGAAACAGAATATTTTTAATCCCGGGAAAATTTGCCACACCAAAAACTTCACCCCTATTGAATATATATCTTGTCGACAGTTATTTCATTATCAACCTGCAGTTTTAAAATATACATCCCCTTCGGATGACCGGTCATATCAATGCAGGTGATATGCCTGAACCTCTCGGTGCTGATGATCTTACCCTGCGTCGAGTATACCTCAGCCGTTGCAATTTGGTCTGAGTCGGAGTTCAGCCTGATGTTTATCAACCCGGTTGTCGGATTTGGAAAGATGATCACCTGCCCCCGCTTTCCGCTTACCGGGTCAATGGATACATGTGGAAGGACCGATAATTTCAGGTCGGTTGAATCGGATGCTCCGGCCGTATCGGTCGCTGTTATCATGACAGGCAGGTATTCGATGAGTAAAGGGGTTCCACTGAAAGTGGCGGTAACCGAGTCGAATGTCAACCACGAAGGCAAAGGGTCTCCGTGGCTGAGTTTTGCACTGTAGGTGAGGGTGTGATTGCCGTCATCATCGACAAAGGTGGTGTCGGGAATGGTAAAGTTGAACATTTCGCCCAGGATGGCGGTCTGCTCGGGGATACGATTTAAAACATAAGGGATGAAATTGGTATACTTCAGGCTGTCGATGAAACCGGAACCCACCCAGTAAATATCGTTATTCGATACATAGGTCATGTATAAAGCATCGTCGGTGATTTCAGATCCGCATTCATTGGCAGAGGTGTTTATTATATTACCCAGGTTCTTTGGGTTGGTCCATGTACCGTCAATTTTTTTATAGGCAATATACAGATCAGTGCCTCCGAAACCACCCGGCCGGGAAGAGTTGAAAATAAAGTAGTCCTCGTCTGGCGACACATAGGGATTGCCCCAGGCCTGGTTTGGATCGTTGAACAGTGCGGGCATCAGAATCCTTGGCAGGTAAGCGCCATTCTGGAATTTCGAATAGCAGATTTTTCCGGCAACGTTCTCAAAGTAAACGGAACTGTCGGCGACAACACAGGGGTGATATTCATCCTGGGTAGTATTCAGAGGCGTTCCAAGGTTAATTGGTTCGCTCCAGGCCGAACCGTTTTTCACGCTGTAGCATAAATCGGCCCCGCCTACCGGGTTGGGAGGGCTATAGGCGTAGTAATAAACCCGTTCACCATTGGGCGAATAAATGGCCTCCTCGGCCGACCGGGTAGTTGAAAAAGAAACTGTGTCCGGGCTTGTCCAGTGGTTGTTTTCATATTTCAGGATCATGGTGCGTTTATATGGCCAGTTCCCTAGCGCAAACATCATTTCATCCCCTGCCGGTGAAATGGTAATACCATATTCCAATCTTCCGGGAATGGATATAATTCCCGGTGCAAATATCTGCGGCGTATTTCCCGGAGGGGTTTGCCCAAGATATAAACTGTCAGGGGGAATTGTTTGTGAATATAACATACTCCCAAATAATAAAATCAGAATTACTGTCAGCAACGATGTTTTCATAGTGCAAAAAATTATTGGTTCATGTTTTTTTGCACAAAATAACCGGGAAAAATTTCCATTATCGACCTGTAACAGGTTAATGGACTATTTTTAACTAACAAACCAGGCGGTACTGATGATTCTGTTGATAATGTGCAGCATTTCTGATTATTCAACAACAACTTTTCCGGTTACTGTAAATTTCCCCTGATCCGTTAACTGGTAGAGGTATAAACCCCTTTCAAGATCAGTACAATCGGCAGAAAACTCATTCGTTTGAATGTTGCGAATCGTTTTTACAATTCTGCCAAAAGTGTCGAACAACAGGAATTCAGCATGGTTCAGGTTGCCGTGGCTGATACGCACTGTTGCAACCTGCTGAACCGGATTGGGGAAAATTTTAACCTGAATCTTTTCGGGCTTATCATCATCAACGCCTGCAGTCAGGTTCGAAAACCTGTAAATGGTGCCGTCTGCAGGCGTTCCGTCCAGCGTCACCAGGGTGTCGGATAACTCAGGATTATCCGGGCTTCCCGACAACAGATAGGAATTGACTAGATCTTTATCGGAAACGCCGACGAATGCCCCTGTTTCTCCTTCATAGCTTATAACCGGATTTGATACCATACTCGGACCATAATGCATTTCGATGTCATTGGATCCTTCAAAGAGCCATACCTGGAAATTAACGTAATCATCCAGTGTCCCCAATGCTCCAATCTCACCCACAAAGCCGGCATTTTTCCACTCTATTTTTAAGATTCTGCTCCCGGCATTGCCTTCCAGCTTGTAACTGATAGGCGACTGGGAAATTCCGGCAAGCTCTCCCCGGTCAATTAAATCTGCTTCAAACGGGATAATCGCATAGTCAGCTTCAAAGTTTATATCTATTGCACTTGACACCAATCCTCCCAATCCCATCCCGAAATAAACGGTATCAAGCATAATGTCATATAGTTTAAAGGTAAATCCAATGGGAACGGAACCTATAGGATCGTCCCAAAGCTGACCATTGTTAATGGAAATGGCGTCTGTCAGCTCTGCATAGGTCCCGGTTGTTCCGGAAAAGGAATAGTCCCCCGAAGCCAGTGATTTCTGAATGGACGAACCATGGTTAATTTTATCTCTCAGGCTTCCTTTTGATTTTTTTTGCGTAACAGATTGCCCGAAAGCAGTTGTCATCATAGTTATTGCGAAGAGTGCAAATACGAGTTTTTTCAAAGTCTTCATGCTTTTTTGTGTTTTGTGTTTATCTGGTTTGTTTATCATTTTTGTGCAAAATAACCGCGAAAGATTTGCTGAATCGATCTGAAACAGATTAATGGATTATTTTCAGATCCAATTTATCATTTTCTTGCTTTTATCTCCATTGGTAAAAGACAATTGTAAATAAACCTGTTGACCGGTGTTTCAACCTTGTACAGTTCACCAAGTTTAACCACTGTCCCGTTTTGATATTCAAGTTCCGATGGTTTCCCTTCCCGGATATCGCGGGTCAGGGATGATGTTGAATCATAGGGAAAAGTATCAATGAATGCTATAGCTTTATCCACAAAGTCCGGTTCGATCCGGATCCCGATTTTCCATGATAACCTGAAAATTTCATCAATCAATTCAATCATCAATTGTCTTGTTTCTTTTAGTTCCCTTAATTCTCCATATGTTGTTCGTGTAACAGCCAGGAGTCCGCTGACACAAATCGGAATGAATTTTTTCCACAGGTCGGCCATGATATCATCAGAGATCCTCGCAGTGATGCCTGCACGATCGAATGCTGCCTTTACGCTGCGGATCCGGTCTGTTTCAGCATTGTCAAGTTCACCAAAAACGATGACCGGCTCGATGCCTGAATGGTTAATAACCCCGGGAGATTCAATTTTGCTGATGATCCGGCATAATCCTCCGATAATATTTTTCTCTTCAAGCACTTCTTTCAGTTCACCGGCAGCCGAAACACCATTCTGCAACGGTAAAACCATTGTATCCCTGCCAGCCATAACTGCCAGCTCTTTTCCGATCTCCTTAACCTGCCATGCTTTTACAGCCAGAATAACAAGATCCACTGATCCTATGGCGCTAATTCTGTCAGTGGCTTTAACCGGAGCTACTGTAAAATCACCCTGAATGCTTTTGATTGTCAGTCCGATTTGTTGAATTGCTTTCAAGTGTTCGCCCCGGGCGAGAAAAGTCACATCGTACCCAGCCCTGGCAAGTTTCCCGCCAAAGTAGCCGCCAACGCCCCCTGTTCCTATAATTGCTATTTTCATCCTTCTGTTTTTTACTCTTTTATTTCAAACATCGTCCTGCTCTCTTTGGCCACACCATTATAAAAATCGTTCGATAAAATCTCTTGTTTTTATGTGATAATATTTAATTTTTTTGGGCCATCTGGAATATACATGATTATCATTCACGGCTTACATGTACGATTTTCTTATGGATATTTCATCATCGAATAATCTGGGTTATTGACCTTTTAAATTACAGTCGATTGAGAAGGAAATAATTCTCAATAGCAATCATCTCTTTCCGTAAATTGTTTGTATCCCCTGAATATCTCCCTGCTGAAGCTTTTTATAATAATACTTGTCGGGATTCATGACATTGTTGCTGAGAACATGCCCTAATCCCAGGATGTGACCCGTCTCATGCAATGCCAGGTAATAATATGAATCACATGTTGAGTTAGCGATTGGCCTGATAACCAGCAAGCCTGCCAACTCCTTACAAGGTTCGTTTGCATAGGGCGGATATCCCAGTCCACCCTGAGATATGTTTGCAATTACGATCTTTATATTGGCCCTGTTATTATTTGTGTCTTCAATAAATTTTAAAGGTGCAACAGACTCCCATTCTGAAAAGGCATCCCTGATACTTTGTTTAGAACAATTGATTACCTGATCAAAAGATAAACTGATAACATTTTCCTCTGAATGTGTGTTAAATGAATAACCTGACTCTAAAAACGAGTATGTTAATTCAGTCTGTAACACTGAGTCTGATAATTGAATTTGTCTGGAATTGGTACTATCCCATTGAATACCGAACAAACAAAAAGCTGCATTACTTGAACCATCACAACTGGAAAAAATCGTTTCGTTGCAAGTTGAAAATTTGTTTATATTTTCTTTCTTGCAAGAGGCTAACATCAGGATAAAAAGAAAAAATATAATCTTATTCATTTATTTGAGATAAAATCCTGTTTCTCTTTTTTACAAATCAATTGAACTGACCATTTACCTGTTTGTGCTGATGGAGGTAGTCCGCCGCCCGGGAATAGCCATTGTCCTGCCATAAAGAAATTTTTAAGTTTAGGAAGCTGCATATCCAATGATTTCATCATATTTTCCTTTGAAGGCATAAATCCTTCGTAAGCTCCATCTTTTACTCCTGTAAAACGAACATCGGTTTTCGGTGTGGCTACATCAATTACTTCAATATATTCAGTAATACCCGGATATTCTAATTCCAAATATCCGGTGGCATCTTTTTCAATCTGAAGTTTTTCATTTTTATATTCATCTCCTTCCAATTTTTCCCAAAGTTTCCAGGGGCTATCGTAGCGCATTACAATGGATGTTTTTCCTTCGGGTGCCATCGTTGTGTCATACGAATAATTCATTATCGAATAGCCGTATTCCAATTGGGTTCTTCCAATTTTCAGACCTTTTGAAATATTTATTGTAATTGGAGATACATATTCAATAACTTTATTTATTCCAAACGAAACCTGGACAAGCGGTGTAAATAATTCCCAATTTTTATAGGCAAAATCAATTTTTTTAGAAATGTATTTACCTTCCAGCATTTTATAGATAGTAGTAAAACCATCGGCAGTGCTAATAACATAATCGGATAAAATTTTTGTTCCACCAGTTAGAATTACACCTTTAGTTATGTTGTTTTCAACAATAATTTTTTCAACGCTTTTGTTGTATGAAATTTTCCCGCCAAGCCTTTCGAATTTTTCCAGCATTCTTTGAGCCAGGGGAAAAGAACCACCTTTTATATAGCCTGCATTTTTTTGATTAAACCAGGCAAGCATAAAAATAAAACCCAATGCGGAAAAATTTCTTTCGCCATACAATCCATGAAAAAACGATTTTATTTTTTCAGTTTTGAAGTCAAGTTTATCAAAATACTCTTTGCAGGTTAACCTTCCGAATTTTCGAACCAGATTAAAAATGGGAAACATTACCGGAATAATTCTGATATAGTCAAGCGGACTGCGAAGCTCGGGCGGTAACGCAAAAGGTTCTAATAAAGCGCTTTTGCGCATATCGTTACACATTCTCCGGATGGATTTTTTATCTTCCGGTGACATTTCGAGAAGGTATTTTTCCCATCGGTCTATATTTGTATAAATAATAAATTTATTTCTGTCTTTATCAAATAGTTGAGAATGAACTTCGTGGTCAATTATTTCGGTTTCATTATTAATTACATTGGTTTCTTTCCATATTTCATGAAAAGCGCCTTTCGAAGTACCTACCAACCAGTGCAAACAATAATCGAAACGATATTTTTTACGTTCCCAGGCTGTGCATTGCCCACCGGCTACATTGTGCATTTCAATAATTTCAGTATCAAAACCATTCATTGCTGAATAAATTCCGGCAGATAAGCCGGCAATTCCACCACCGATTATTATTATCTTCTTTTTCATATTTATCTGTTATGAATTTCTACTTTCATCCAGTTTTCTTATAGATGCTAACGTTATGCTTTCGTTATCTGCAGGCTTTCATTTTTTCCATATAGAATTCAAATTTATCGGATTGGCTGTTTTATTAAAATTGTTCATGCTGATTTTATTCATTTATTAATTGGTTCACTGTTTTCTTCAGTTCGACATAGGTTTTTTCTTTGTCAAAGCCGGTAATGATTTTTCTGATCACTCTTTTTTCATCCAAAACAAAGAATTTTGGCACGGATTGTATGCTATATTTTTGCTTTACCTCATGGCTGCAAATCAGGTATTTATAATGAATATGATTGCCTGAAACATGCTTCTTTATAACAGATATATTGTAGTTCCAGGTTTCGATACTAATGATGTCAAATTCCTCACGATTAAATTGATCCCTGAGTTTTACCAGGTATGGAATTGATTGAAGGCATGGCCCGCATCCAATACCGGTAAATTGAATTATCAGGACTTTGCTTTTCAAATCATGCAAGGCGATTTCATTGTTATCCGTATCTTTCAGTTTCCAACCGGGAGCAACAGTCCCAACCAGGTTTTTCTCAATGGTCTTTTTATTTTCATTGGACCTTATTACAAAGTCGGGAGGAAAATATTCCGAAGCGATAAAAGATTTTTTATCAGTGGTATTGATTTTTATGTCTTTACATACCTCCCAACATACCCTGTCCGGGAATCTTTTGATCAGCCGGTAGGGAAAATGATTCACTTTGTTAATCCAAATATCGTACTTTGTCCATTTATCCTCTGTTAAACCGGCCGGATCGGCGTAAACAATGCTATTGCCAACTACTTCAACCAATTTGTCGTAAACTGACAAGCTGATTAAAGCAGAATCGCCAAAGTCAAGTACCTGAATAATTTTACTGTCAGTAGTTTCCATCGAATATTTCAACAGGCATTTTACCTGGGTAAAAAATGGAGGATAAACAATCCTATAGGGGTACCGGTTATTTTGAAAACTATCAACGGGTATTGTTTTGTTTTCCCAGTCCAGATATGACTGAACCTTACCATCATAGAAATAAACCAGTTTGGTTGTATCTTCCAATTGAAAACTGGCAATGCTTGCCCCGACATATTTGTCTTCCGGGTTGTCAAACTCATTTTTAAAGACATTATAACTCACTGAAGGAATCGTGTCATAAGGGGCACTGGCCGACTGATCCCAGTAATATGACGCAGACTTGATTTGCTTCAGATTTTCATATATTCTGCGCAGATAACCCGTATCGGATTGTCCCCACAGGCAAACGGGCAAATAAGAGATGATAACCGATAACAATATTTTATTCATCCTTGTTGTTTTTCGCCCTGAATAACCATTTGAGTAAATTCATCATTTATTTCAGGTTGCACAGTCATTTTTTACATTAACACCCAACGGCATGCAGGGTACAGTAATTATTCAATATTTTTCAGTACATAATCTTCCCATTTCGCAACTATCATGTGGAGTTCCAAATTATAAACAGCTTTAAAACCTTCTGTTATGTCAGTATACAGATAAAATCTCTTTAACTCATCGATACCATATGTATCAATCAGAAATTTAATAAAAAGGCCTGATATCGGGTATGATAAACATTGTCCATTCTTATATGTGCCTTTCCAGAATTCTGTTTTTCCGATTATTAAGTCCTTAATATCCAGGTTGTCCTGAATTAATTTGCAATCACTCGTAATCCGGTCAGGATGTTGAAATAATGCAAATGACGAAGGAATCCCTTCGTTAAAAAAAGCATTTGGACTCCTCAAATTATAATTGAATATAAAATGAATCCCTTCATGTGAAAGCAATTCTCTATCCATTCCCACGGTATGAATCAGACTGTCGATTACTAATCCTCCGGTAGAACCAGGTTTTGGGTCACCACTGACAATATTTATTTCTAATTGATCCCAATGAATAAAGAATTTTAGTTTTTGAGATGGTTTCTTTACTTTATAAATCCTGCAAAAATCATTAAACGAATCTATTAAAGTATCAATTGAACTTTTAAACTGACTAATAGTATTGTATTTACAAGAAAAACAAGCTTCTATATAATTGTTATCAATTTTTTGAGAATAATTTTTATTTCGAATGAGTGCTAAATCCACAAGGCTATCGGGGATAAATTTATTTTCCTTTAGATTACCCAGGTAGCTCATTTTATTATTTTTGAGAATATAGTAATCATATAATCCTATAAAACGTCCAAAAGATATATTCCTTAAAGCTGCATATGAAGTACCAATAACAGCTGAACATCGTGCTTTTTCATTAATCAGTGCAATTGCATCATCGTTACCTGTAAGTTCAATAGTTCCAAGGGTACATTTGTTATCGTTAATGCTTATGGGCAAATCAAAAATCGACAGATCTTTTAACTTACTGGTTAACCCAATAATAAGGTAATGGCAACTATCCTCTAACTTGCTGACATCATTAACATCTACCATATAGATTCTGGAACCCTGATTTATAAACCATTGCGATAGCTGGGTAATAATATCGTTGTTGGCTATAGTATCCATACTACCGGTTAAAACTATTTTAAATAATCTGCTCTGTCCAAATTTGTTTAATTGAGTCATATTATTATCTGGTTGTGCCAGTTCACTTAAATTGACCCCAAATTTGTTTTGCCCGATAACTGCAACAGAAATTGACCAAATTAAAAACGTTAATAAGTATTTCATGGCAGAATTATAAAATTTACGCCTGACATTTGCTGCCAAAAAGCGTCGGGGAGGCAGCAGGTTTCTTTTATTGTTTTTTGATTTTATCATAATCCCGCAAAGCCAGTTTAATACTTGAAATTACCAGATCGGGGTCATCCTGCTGAATGTAGTGGCCGGATTGCGAACTATAGAAGAACTTTCCATATTTCAAGGGGTCAATAAGTGCAAGCCACCGTTTCATTTTCAGATTATTGTCAATTCTCCACATTTTCTCCTTGTCATAAATGCCAGGTGCTTCATTTGATCCTGAAGTATACCCCCCTGCCTTAATAAAATGCACAGGCACATCGGGCAAAGGATTGCTGTCACATTCTTTAAACTCGCTGTTGTATAACGACCTTGAAATTTTGACCTCCTCAACATAGAAAGCAGGCATTTCTTCATAAAGTCTCTCTATAAAATTATCATACGGTTTTCCAAAAATTGAATCAATCTGATGTTGGGTCAATCCAATTTCGAGGTAAGGCAGATCGCCGTCCCCTTCTTTTTGCGTAAAGTCAATAGGGTCCACAAAAACAAGACCCGCAATTTCCCCCGGATAAAGGGAGGCAAAACTCCTGATATAGGCTCCGCCAAATGAATGAGAAACCAATAAGTAAGGTGGTTTCAGCCCTTTTTGCAAAAGCATTTTTCTCAGGTTATCAACAATATGTGCGGTCGTGGGCGGAAGGCTGTCATTTTCCGATTCTCCGATTCTTGGACGATTGTACCGGAACACTGCATTCGTTTTGGAGATTTCTTCCGCTACAATGTCCCAGCTTCCAAAACTGCCTGCCATTCCATTTTCGAAAACAACCGCAGGTTTATTTGGTTTATTATTTTGCATCCCGGAAGTCAATACCTCAACTTTGAACCCGTTAACTGTTATGAAGTCTATATTGGCATAAGCAATGTCTTTATTTGCTTTAACCAGCTTAGTAAATGATTGCCATCTTTTATCACTGTGAAGTGATTTTAAATCAGGATCTCCCTTAATATGCCCGTAATCCGTGTAATTCATGTTCATTGCAACATAATTTAAATAAAAAAATGCGCTGTCGGGGTAGTTTGCCAAAGCCCATGAACAAGCGGCATTGTAACGGTGGGTTCTTGTTATTCTGGAATCAGTTGCTTTAAATGCATCGGAAAATGCAAAAGCAGATTTCTCAAACTCTTTTACCTGATACAAAGAGTCTGCTTTCCGTATAAGAACGTCATACCTGCCTGAGCTCGTCTGGCAAAATAACGATGCTGTGCATAGGCAAAGGGCTAAAAATAACAATGTTGATTTCATGTATGTATTTCTTTTGAATTTATTAATTTCATATCCGTGAACCTCTGAAACCCGGCTTGCGGGTATTTTGTGGTCGGGTACAACGCACTGTTGTTTTTTCATCACGAAATAAGCTGTCAGCAATCGACCCTCAATCCTTGATTCTTTATAAATGTCAAATCCATTTTTAGTCAACAGGCTTTTTAACTCTTTAAAACTCCATTTATTGACTACCTTAAACCCACTCAATGAGCCAATTATTGTTGCGATGATTTTGCTTTTGGTATTTTCACCAACACAAAGCGTCGGGGCAATAAAAATTCCGTTGTCTTTCATCACTCTGCCAATTTCTTTTAATGGCTTTTCCGGTTCGTAAAGCAGGTGGAACACATTGGAAGCGATCACTACGTCAAATGATTTATCCGGGAATGTGAGGTTATATGAATCCTGGATTTGAAAATCCAGGTTTGTGATTTTTGATTCCAGTAATTTTTGATTTGCTATGCGTACCATCCCGGGTGAAATGTCTGTTGCAATGACAGAAGATACTTCTGAGTATATTGAAAAAGGAATAATCCCTGTTCCGGTTCCTATCTCAAGAACATCATGACTTAGGTTCAGGTCTGAATCGATATTTTCAAGTAAGGTTTTATATGTTTTTCTGAAAACATTATTTATGAAAGAGTCGTAGTAATTTGCAAACCAATCCCAAAATCTTCGCTCTTTATCCTGTCTGTTAACCATATCAGTCTTCAGTTTAATAATATTGCAAATGTTCAGGCTTTTATCTGAAGCAACACCTGCCATTTGACAGGAAATTACTTAAAAGCAATTTCTTTTCTGATTCTGCTTAACGATGTGTCTGTTACCCCTAAGTATGAAGCAATGTGTTTAACAGAAGCGTTTTGAATAATTTCCTGCCTGGACTTCAGTAATGACTCATACCTTTTTTCGGCTGTAAGGTTAATCATTGACAGTGTTCTCTCTTTTAAAGCAATAAAACTGTTTACTAAAACAGCCCGAACAAATCCTCTGAATTCCGGGGTGGTTTGAAATAATGCCTGGAGTCTGGTATGATTCCCTGTCCAGCCGGAACATTCAGTTAATGCCTGAATGTTTTCCTGGGAAGAAGTTCTCTTAATATAGGAAGCAACCTCAAAAACAATGGAGTTGCTGCCATAAAAATCAGTTGTCACCTCATTGCCTTCTGTGTCAAAGGCATATGATCTCATGAACCCTTTCTCAAGAAAAAGGTATTCGTTGCATATATTCCCTTCTTTTAACAGATAGTCATGTTTCAGGAAAGATATTGGTTCAAAATTGCCTGCAATAATTTGTGCGGTATTGTCAGACATTGGCATTGTCTGTTTAATGAAATTAATCAGGTTTTGTCTCTCTGACATCATGGTGATAATGTTATAAGATTTTTACAGCAACTCCTCCCTTTTTATGCCCATTTTCAACATACCTGTGAGCTTCGGCAATCTCTTCAAACGGGTAGCACTTGTCAAGAACCGGCATGATATGCCCGGCTTCAACTAATTTTCTGATTAAAGCAAGACGACCGGAGTCTAACTTCAGACTCCCGTCATCAATGGATACGTATTTCCCACCCGGGGCAAGTGCTTTTTTACAGGCATCCTTCAACCTTGAAGTTTTCATTTTACCAACGGCATCCAGTATGAAATCATATTGTACTCCCGGGGTTACTGTATCCTCCCTGGTATAATCAATTACAGCATCAGCCCCAAGGGATTTCACCATTTCCAGGTTTGTTGTGCTGCATACGGCAGTAACCCTTGCCCCCAAATACTTTGCGAATTGAACTGCCGTTGTTCCTGTTGTTCCGGAAGCCCCGTATATCAGCACATTTTGCCCGCACAGGATCTCCCCCTTTTCCATGTATTGAAATGCCAGCAGCCCGCCATAGGCTGCCACGGTCGCCTCTTCCCAGGAAATATTATTTGGTTTCAGGGCCAGGCACCCATAGGTCGAATCTGTCTCCTTCATGCATTTGTATTCCGCATAGGCGCCAAGTCCAAACCCGGTAAGTCCGTACACATGGTCACCCGTCTTGAATCGCTTTATGTTTATACCCACTGATTCAATTTCACCGGCAAGCACAAGGCCAATGATGGATTTTCTGGGTTTTGTCAAACCGATCATCAGTCGCATCGGGATCCAATATTGGATAGGTATCTGAGAACCCCGGATAAAGATATCACTTGCTGTAACAGCTGTTGCATGTATTTTAATCAGCACCTCATCATCTTCTGGTGTGGGTTTCTCCACCTCCCTGGGCTGAAGAACTTCGGGAGGTCCGTATCTAGTACAGATAAATGCTTTCATCTTTTTCAGTGGATAAAAATTTATTTTGTTTATTATCAGATTGTTAAAATGCCTGATGGTCGGAGCTGTTCATGTTTATTTTTTTCATAAACTGCTCGCGGTAACTCAAACCAACCGGGATGTGCTGGCCCCCGATCCTGATCCTTTTGCGCTCAATGCTCTCAATTTTATTCATTGCCACAATGAATGATTTATGGATGCGCAGGAAATTATCGGGCGGCAATAAGCTTTCCATATTCTGGAAACTTTGCAAAGTCATTATCCTGGACTTTTGTGTCACGATCCTCAGGTAGGCACCCTGACCCTCAATGTATAAAATATCGGAAAAACTGACCCGTTCCATCCGGTATTCTGTCTTTACAAACATGTACTCGTTTGGAGGCTGGTTACCCTGGTCCGTTTCTACTTTATCGATAGCTTTCAGGAACCGCTCAAATGAATAGGGTTTCAGCAGGTAGTCGGTAACCGAATGATCAAACCCGCTTACCGCATATTGACTGTATGCCGACACGATGATAATCCGGGGCGGGTTCTGCAACGATTCAAGAAACTGCAAACCTGAAAATTGTTCCATCTGGATATCCAGAAAAACCAGGCCGACAGGATTGGTTTTCATGAATGAAATGGCCTCAATTCCGTTATTGAACGACTTCAACAGGCTCAGGTGGGGAACCTGCCTGATAAACCCCTCCAGCTTTTCAACAGCAAGAGGGGTATCGTCTATCACAATGCAATTAATGCTCATGGGTATTCAATATTAAAGTTACGCTGAAGGTATTGTTTTCATCTTTGATGGTGAGCGTGTGCCTGCCGGGGTAGATCAGCTCAAGCCTTCTCCTGACAATGTTCAATCCAACGCCACCCGCTTCATCCTTGTTGATTCGTTGCGTACGGTCGGATACATTCACTGATTCAAACCTCACCTGGTGGTCATCAATGGTAAAGGTAAACTGTATTGCACCGGGGATGCTTTTATCCGTACAATGTTTAAAGGCATTTTCCACGAAAGGGATAAACAACATGGGTGCGACAGGGATATTTCCGGGATTGCCCCTGACGGAAAGGGAGACAAGTTCCCGGTTCACAAACTGCAGTCTTTGCAGTTCAACATAGCTTTCAATGTGGCTGATTTCATCCGACAATGGCACCCTGGCTACATTTGTATCATAAATCATGTAACGTAAAATGTCAGAAAGCTTCAACAGTGTTTCCGAAGCTTTTTCGGCATTGCTTTTTATCAAACTGTCGATGTTGTTCAGCGTATTGAATAAAAAATGGGGATTGATCTGATTTTTAAGCAGGGCCAGTTCGCTCTGCAGGTTTTGCTTTGCCAATTTTTCAGTCTGGACCCAGCGCTCCAGGAGGTAAAAGACGAAACCGGAAATGGCATAAAACAGGGTGATGATATAGGTCAGGCTAAGGAAATAAATATAACTCACGTTCACCGTGAATATCACGTAACTGGAAAGTTTCGCAATGCCATAGGGCAAAACCACCAGGAACAGGGCCGGGGCAAGATATTTTCGGTAACCTCCCTTTTTCAGCAATTTCGGTGAAAAATATCCATAGAAGAGGTAGAATACAATGGCGGGATAAATGATATACCATACAACATTGACAACGATGTTGGTCAGATTGGAGAGGCTCCACATTTCACTTCCCATGTCGGGCCGTACAAATAGATTGACGAAGTAATCATAGAGGATCTCAAAATAGCTTTTCGAATTGTTGGGAAGACCAAAAAAACTATCCGCCTGGGTGGCCCAGCTGAACAAGGTATAGGTCAAAGGGATCAAAGCCCAGAAACAGGCATGCAGGATTATTCTTACTGATTTTTTCATGATTTTGATTTTAATTGGTTAAACATGAAACAAAGATCAGTCTGCGTGCGACCATATAAAAATCCGTTTAACGAACATGGCAGATTTATGAACCAACATTCAGATTTTGATTTCAAACATTTTC
>CAZPWZ010000002.1:0-48438 GCA_964590675.1 uncultured Draconibacterium sp. | reverse complement strand
CTGAAGCAAACCCGATCCCTGGCAGCGCTGAAACAAAGCAATTCCATTCTCTGGCAGGGCATTCCCAGCAATATCGGGGGCCGAACCAGGGCCATCATGTACGACCCCAACGATCCTACCCATAAAAAGGTATGGGCAGGGGGAGTTACCGGCGGGTTGTGGTACAACAACAATATCACCGATGCAGGAAGTTCCTGGATCCCGGTGGGTGATTTCTGGAGCACACTGGCAATCCGATGCCTGGCTTATAACCCGAATAACCCGCAAACATTTTTGGTTGGAACGGGTGAGGTGGAAACGGCCATGCAGACCTATCGTGAAAGTTCAGGACTGGGATTCGGTATTGGCCGTTCGGACGATGGCGGACAAACCTGGTATCACATTCCCGGGACGGAACAGTTTGCCTATGTGACCGATATTGTTTTTCGGATCGAGAACGACACCAGCGTGATTTATGCCGGTGTAGCCTCAGGATTATATAAAGGCAGCCAGCACCAAAGCATGCCCTCCGACGGCCTGTTCCGGTCGGCCGACATGGGAAATACATGGCATCAGGTTTTGCCCTTGATCCCGGGATCAACAGTACCCTATTGCGTTTCGGATATCGCACTGGGTGCCGATAACCGGCTCTACATCGGAACACGCCCCAACCTGGATGGTGAGGGAGCTGCAGTGATTCTGTATTCCGACGACGGCATAAATTGGACTGCGATGAGCTATTACCAGGCAGAAATTCTGAACAGCAGCACGAGAAACATCCCGGGAAGGGTCGTGCTGGGAACAGCTCCTTCCGATCCCAATGTGGTATATGCACTCATTGCCAGCGGATATATCAATGGCTCCAACGGGTTTAAATATTTCGAATGCTACCATATTGTCCGGTCGGCCGATAAGGGGGTCACCTGGGTCAAGAAGCCGCTTCCGGCCGATCTGACATCAGGAGATAATTTTGCAACCATTGCCTGGCACGCCCTCGATATCGGCATCGATCCCAACAATGCCAACGTGGTGTTTATCGGCGGACTGGATGTACATAAAAGTTATAACGGAGGCACAAACTGGATACGGATGAGCAATTGGGTCCATATGTACTCGGGAAGTGATCCGGAATTCATTCATGCCGATCAGCATGCAATCATTTTTAAACCCGGATCTTCCGATGAGATGCTGTTCGGAACCGATGGAGGTATCTTTTATACCCCCCTGGGAACCAGCATCAACGCCCCGTATGAGGAACGCAATAAGGATTATGCAACACTTCAGTTTTACACCTGCGCCATACATCCATTTCCGGGAATTGCGCTGTATTACGGAGGATTACAGGACAACGGGACACTTTTTTATATCGGCAATCCCCTTTCATATGAGGATATGGCTACCGGGGGCGACGGGGCCTACTGCTTTTTTGATGAAGATGATCCGGCCATTTCAATCACCTCCTATTACTACAACCAATACATGGTGTTCGATAACGGCAATTTTTCAAATTCCTTAAGTAACTGGGGCAGCGGAACGTTCATAAGTCCTGCCGATCTTGATTACAAGCTGGATCTTTTGTACTGCAATGCCGTGGAATATGGCGGAAATTACCAGGACCGGATTTTGCGGATTGACAACCTGTTGAATAATGCCAATGGTACATTTGTCAGCCTGAATACAGGAACCACCGTCTTTTTGTCCGCCGTAAAATATTCACCCTACTCACCGGCAGGAAAATCGACTCTGTTCGTCGGATCTGAATCGGGTCGCCTCTTTAAGGTCAGGGAGGCCCAGGCAAACACCCCCATCGTCACCGATATCGGAAGCATGGCCTTTCCAACCGCAAGCATTTCTTCTATCGCGATTGGCAAATCGGAAGACACCCTGATGGTTACCTTTTCAAACTATGGTGTTGCGTCGGTGTGGCAAACAAATAATGGCGGACAGACCTGGCAAAACGTTGAAGGCAACCTGCCCGATATGCCTGTCAGGTGGTCATTGTTTCATCCGAACAACAACCGTCAGGCGTTAATTGCAACAGAAACGGGGGTGTGGGAATGCACCGATCTCACACAGGTTCCGGCAGCCTGGCAACCCGTCAATAACGGGATGGCCAATGTGCGTGTGGACATGCTTCAGCTGCGCAAAGCCGACAATACGGTGCTTGCCGCCACGCATGGCCGCGGTCTTTTCACCATGACCTGGGATATTGCCACCGGCGCTCCCGGGAAAACGACAGCAAATCCCATGGTGTTTCCGAATCCGGCAACGGGTCAGATTACAATATCATGCACGACCATTCAGGGTGCACTTGAAATCACCGTGTATGATATGCAGGGTCGTGCTGTGTATTACGAAGATAAAACTGTTATTTCCGGGATATCTGAAAAGCAGATCAACCTGGATGACCAACCCCGTGGGACCTATTTTCTGGTTGTCAGGAACGGGGGCAGGAAGCTGGTTGCCCAAAAGGTGATCCTGTTCTAAATGCAAGTCATGTCGTATGCCACTGATAATATTGGAATTGGATGAACGGAACTTGGCAGATGTACTAAAATTCTGAAAATGGCATTAAAAAGTTATCCGATATTCAGCCACGAATATTACATGAATGAAGCTCTCAAAGAGGCGCAGAAAGCCTTTGAACGGGATGAGGTTCCGGTGGGAGCGGTGGTGGTTTGCAATCGTACCATCATCGCCCGGGCGCACAACCTCACAGAGACATTGCATGACGTAACGGCACATGCCGAGATGCAGGCTTTCACTGCCGCATCGGGGTACCTGGGCGGAAAATACCTGGATGAATGTATCCTGTACGTCACACTGGAGCCTTGTGTCATGTGTGCCGGTGCTGCATTCTGGGCCCAGCTGGGAACCATCATCTACGGTGCCTCCGATGATAAACGCGGATACCGCCTGGTAAATCACTCCCTCCTTCATCCGAAAACCGAAGTGATTCCCGGTATCCTGGCGGAGGATTCAAGCCAGATTCTGAAACAATTTTTTAAAAGCAAGCGAACATGATCGGAAACATCGACAACCTGTTGAACTTTACCAATGATATTTTTCAGAAAAAGGAATTAAAACCGGTGATGACCGAAATTGCCGGGATTGCCGGTTACCTTTGGGAAAAAGGTTGGGCCGAACGCAATGCCGGGAATTTTTCCATCAATGTTACCGGATATTTCAATGAAAAAGAACTCGACCGGCTCTCTTCTTATCCATTCCTTCCCCTGGCGAAAGAATACCCCGACCTTGCGCGTACCCTTTTCCTGGTCAGTACAACGGGTACCCGGATGCGCGACGTGGCAAAAGCACCTGCTGAATTCGTCTGTTTCGTTTATATCAGCGATTCGGGGTCTGCATATCATATCATTGCAGACGACAATGGTGAAAACGCCGCCAGGCCAACCTCCGAGCTGGCAACCCACCTGGCAATCCAGCAAATGCTGATACAGCGAAAATCGACGGAAAAGGTCGTTTTACATGCCCATGTCACGGAACTGATCGCACTTACCCAGCTGCCCGCGTTCAAAACAGCCACTGCCATCAATGCATTGCTGTGGGGAATGCATCCCGAAACGATCCTGTTCGTACCCAATGGGGCTGGCTTCATACCCTATGCACTTCCGGGTACCGAAAAGATTGCCATGGCAACCATCAGGGAACTCGGCAACCATCAGGCGATCATTTGGGAAAAACATGGTTGCATGGCCATCGGGAATACATTGCCCGGGGCATTTGATATCCTTGATATCCTTGCCAAGTCAGCAAAAATTTATTTCATGTGCAAATCGGCCGGACTGGAACCGGAAGGACTCACCCGTGAACAACTTCAGGAGATCCGCGACCATTATTCACAATAATTGGACAGAATTAAAAACAGGCAGAAATTTTTTTCAAATTGCTAGGTCAATTATAAGGTTAATTGCTAATTTAGCAGGTTGATAATCCCTTATGGTTTCAATGAAAAAGAACACCATGTTCTCTGCGATGAATAACAATACTGAATCGAGCGATGGAACCAGCAACTGAGGACAATCTGCCTAAGGTTTTGATAGTTGAGGATGATGCTGCAACCTCAAGCATCCTGAACATATGGCTTCGGAACAAATGCCATGTTTTCCAGGCGTGTGACGGCGATCAAGCGCTTGAGATAATCGGGGGCCTGCTGCAGCAGGACCAGTTCATCAGTCTTTTTATTTTTGACATCAGTCTGCCCCAACCTTGGACCGGCATTACCCTGAAGGCCGAGATCATCAACCGGTGGAAAATATACCATTCATCGCTCTTCATTGCCGAATCAGCTTTTGCCATGCCGCATGACCAGGAGCTGGTTCTCGGGGCCGGATTCACAGCGTTCTTTGCCAAGCCCCTCGACAGGGTAAAACTGCTGGAAACAGTTGAACAGTATCTGTATCACAGGTTATAATCCAATTTCCTCCGAAACTGGCATCATCGATGCAATGGAAATCGCTGCGAATTCATCAATCGGAATGCCGATTTTCTCGCATTCCAGGATATTTTCGCGTTTGACGGATGCTGCGAACATCTTCTCCTTCATTCTTTTCACCACCGATTTTGGCTTCACTGCCGCCAGTTTTTTCTCCGGATATACATAGGTCGTGGCAAAAATGAGCCCGGTGATGGTTTCGCCGGCAGCAAGGGCATATTGGAATTCGGTGGAACGTTCCTTTCCGGATGAACAATCGTTATGCATGCTGATGGCGTCGAGGATTTCGGGATCCACTTCATAGTCTTTCAGTAAGGAGGCAGTTTGTGTACCATGGATGGTCGGTTCGGCGTGGGTTACCTCCACATCCAGGTCATGCAGGAGACCGGCAAGGCCCCATTTTTCCTCATCCCGTCCCAGTTTCCTGGCTAAACCCCGCATCACGGCCTCCGATGCAAGGCAGTGGAAAATCATTTTTTCGTTCTTTACATGCTGGTGAAGCAATGAAAGTGCAGCAGTACGGTCAAGTTTCATGTATTTATGATTTGGTCTTATGTTCACACGGAATATTCATGATTTTACAATCCCAAAGATAGCACCTTTTGAATTTTTGATCCCAGGCCGCGGGCTCAACACTTTTTCTTATATTTGCCTGCAATAGGGACGTTAGCTCAGTCGGTTCAGAGCGCATGCTTCACACGCATGAGGTCGTGGGTTCGAATCCCTCACGTCCCACTGAAAATCAGCTACTTATGAAAAATTCATGGGTGGTTTTTTTTCATGGTTGAATACTTTTATTGGATAAGCCGATGGTTATACCCACTTCAGGCCGATATAAATTGTTCACCCCAATTCATTAATTGTTAAAAGGATGAAGTGGTCGGCGAAAATCGGTGAAAGGTTGTCAATGTGACCGGCCTGATCATTCTCCATTCTCTATTGTTTAATGATTTTCACAGTTTCAGCCTTAGCGCCCGCCTCGGCACGAATAAAATAGATTCCTGATGGCCTGTCTGACAGCGAAAATTTATGATTTTCATCCCCGGAAATTTCCCTGGTAAGAATCTTTTCTCCCATAATTCCATAAATTGATACAGTAGCCATGAAAATATTACCCGTTAGTTCAAGGATGAATTCACCGGAAGTTGGGTTTGGATAAATTTTCTGGAAGCTTTGGGCTGCAATTTCCAGCCCCTCTTTTTTACCCGAAACATCCAATGCGACTGACGGAACCGTGGGTGTGATACACCATGGTCCGGCAGGCGCAATGTGGCCCCACATATAACCTCCAGATTGAACCGTTGTCCCCGGTTTGTAAAGAATTGCAGCCCCTGCGATCATTTCTGCCTGGCCACCGCTTTGAACAGTAAATGTTGTGCCTGTACCAGCCACAATAATCGTGTTGGTTGCATTGTAGCATGCCGGACCTGAGACAAGGCCTGTAACCGAAAGATTTTCGGGAACAGCTGATTCAACAGTCACGTTAAAATTCGAAGATACCATGCCATTCCCGCATGAATTCGTGCCGAAAACTGTGATAATACCCGAAACTGTCGAGCCCGAAAAGGATACGGTGATGCTGTTGCTGTTATCCCCTGCCGTGATGGATGCACCAGCTGGTAAAGACCAGATATACCCTGATGCATTGGTAATAGCAGCGACTGAAAAAATCACACCGGCTTGACCTTGCATTACAGTGGAGGGTCCGGAAATCGCGCCAGCAATGCCCGGAAGTGGATTAACAGTCACAGGATAAACTGTTGGAACAGGAGCAGGGTTACCTCCCGAATTCTGATAATTCACACTCACAGTCTGATCTCCCGGACTCATCCACGTTATGGTCGCGGTATTGTCGGTGGAACCGCCCCCCGAAGTGATGTTGCCACCGGCAGAAACAATCCATGTATAATTTGTTTTACCTGCTTCAGTAGTGTAAACATTTCCTGAAGAACCTTGGCAGACATTTGCCGGGCCCGTGATTGCCGGAGTGGGCAAAAGCTCAAAAACCTGGTCAAGTCCGTAGGTTATGCCATTTGCATTTGTGCCGACAGCCCTGAAATGGTAAGCGGTGTTTGGCAGGAGTCCACCGGCGCTATAACTCACGGGTGTATTGGCATTACCTGTTACGGGACTTGTTGTGGCGGTGAATGTTTGCCCGTAGGCAGTGGATGTTCCGAATTCAAATGTTGCCGTTGTTGAATTGCCGTTTGCATTCACCGTGCCATGCAGCATGGCAGATGATTGCGTTATCGATGCGGCAGGATCGGTAATAACGGTTGGCAGGTCGGTTGATGTTGTAAATGTATTATCCAACCCTATGATACTATTACCTCCCCAGCTTGCATTCAACCGGTAATGATAGGTCATGTTAGGCAGAAGTCCTGAAATGCCTGCAGTAACCGGGGTGTTTCCTGATCCGGTAATTGTAGCCGGCAAAGCGGCCGCAACATGGGTATAGGTAGTAGTGAGGCCATATTCAAAGGTCGGATTGATCACCGTGTAATATCCGCAGGCATTGATGGTGCCATGGAGGGTTGCACTGGTTAATGTCAGATTGGTGATACCCCCTCCGGAAATTTGAGGTACTTCGTATGCTCCGATGGTCGGCTGATTCAAAATCGCAAGACCAACCCGGGTAATCCCGGAATAATCATCTGTAATGCCCGGTATCGGGACCGCTGAATTATAGAGGTCGAGCGACATGGGGTGCAGGTCGGTAAGGGATACAAATAACGGGTTCGAATTTTTTGATAACAGATCCTGCATTGTTGCAGCGCTCCACGAGGCTAATGATGACCTGTCGATGCCTAAAAACCCGATATTCGGAGTGATCCCATTAACGAAGTAATCGTTGTTGTTGATATACGTAAACGCCGAATTGGGAGAGAGGCAATAAATGGCATAGGTTTTACTGGTGGTTCCATAGGCAGCCGACATGGAATTGTGGATAACGTTGTTCCGGATATCAAGTAATGTAACTCCGTTATTGATCGCGATGCCTGTGCTGAACCCGTCATAATCGTCTGTGAGGGAGGCTCCGTAAAGGTAAATGGAATTATACACGATCCGGCAATTACCCCCGCTTTCAATATAGATTCCTGAGGGGATGTAATCAAGAGAACTGTTATCTCCATCACTCCTGAATGAATAGATGACATTGTTGCTGATCTCAGTCAGTGAAGTTGCGTCTCCTGCGAACCGGATTCCCTGGACGCCAAATCCACCTGATCCGTCATAATAAAAATCATGGATCTTGTTTTTCCTGACTTTGCTATTAACCGAACCCTGGTACAGATAGACGCCCACCTGCCAATTAGGGCCGTCGACAGTGGCATGCCCGATGATTTCATTACCCTGGATCAGGGTATTGTCAGCCTCCCCGATGGAAACTCCCTGAAAGCTGACATGCCTGTCAATAATCATTGACCCGATGGTATTGTTTGTAACCTGGTTGTCTGTGGCGGGATCGCCCGCTTGCCCCCATATATAAACGCCATAGGCAACGGATTCCAAAACATTGTTGTCGAAAATATTGTTGCTGAACCCTGCAAGACCGGAAGTGCCTCCATCGGCGCTGATGGCTGTTGACATTCCATTGGTGTTACCGGAGATCAAACAGTTTTTTATTGTATTGTAGTTGGAACCATCCTGGAATTCAATGACATTATAAGAACTGTTCGGACCAAGGTTAAAGATGGAAAGGTATCTGCCTGTTCCTTGGATGCTTCCGTCGAATGTCACCCTGTCGGCGCCATTGATCCGGATGAGCCCTTCGGCATAAGAACCGGTGATATCACGGTTTACAGCAGCATCGGATTTGATTGTAAGTGTATATCCGCCAGGATCGGTCTCAATCCATTCATTAAGTCCATGGGTACCATCCTCGGTAAGATCAGAAATGACATTGACTGTCAGGTTTCCGGAGAGGGCGCCAAGGTTGATCGCTTCAAAAAGTCCCCCGACGCTGGTCAGGGATGTGTAATCTCCTCCAATTCCAACGGTTACTAAACCTGACATAGGAGTTATGATCGAATAGGTATTGGGAGTTGACGGGGGTGTTGCGCAGGCAGGAGGGTTGAACGTAAAACCGGCTGCACCATCCAGCGGACAGGAGGTAACATTCGGGGTGGAAAAGGCATCCTGCGCAGTGATATAATAGGAAACAACATCATTGACTGCGGTACCTGCTCCAAAAGAAAAAGCATACAGATTCCCGGAAAGAAAGGTTCCTGCAGTGGCATTCCAACTGCCTGCATTTATTTTCCAGTACACTACCGGCAATCCGGTGCCTGCAACCGGCACACCCGAAAAATCCGTGATCGTGGCATGGAGGGTTCTCTCACCCGGCGTTAAGGAATTGGGAAGGGGGTTGTAGGTGATTACCGGAGGAAACAGATCCAGAAACAATCCGTCAAATTCATCAGCGCCGCAGTCGGGGGCAAATGCAGGTGAAGCGGCGTTATCCGGATATCCCGGTTCAGGGTAACGGGGGTCATCGTCAATATCCGTAATGATCGGAATAGGATTGGATACAATCATCCCGCCACTCTCGCACTGCGTTTGTATGGTTGTGCTGAGGTGCAGGTCGTAAGGGGAGGTCGTTTTATTTATGAATGGAGGATTCTCTGTAAATGAGTTAGCATCCATTGGCGCCACCCTCGATTTGAAATCTGCAAGGGTTTGATCGGCATTGAAGCCGTCATAAAAGATCAGGTTGCCGGGTCCCGGAATGCCGGCATAAAAATCGTTATGGTCCGATGCGTAATCATAGGTCCATAAATTGGTATTGCTTCTGCGGTATGCAACTGTTAACCCTGCAGAACCGGGAATGGAGTTGTTGACAACTATATTGCTGCGCAGGTTCATTGTCGGGCTAGTTGATGCAAAGATCCCTGCCGTGCCGAAAGAGCCTTCGGTACTGGCAGCATCAAGATAGATCGTGTTAAAGGAGAGGGTGCCGGAACTACCTCCGTTGATATATATCCCGGCAGCAGCAATGGGATTGAATGCCGCCGGTGAAAATAATTCTGAAATCAGGTTATTATACACATGGTTATATGATCCTGAATGAATGTAAACGCCATAAACCAGGCTCCCGGGAGCCACACCATTAAGATTGGCCACCCTGTTATTGAAAATGTACGTTGAAACACCTGAACCATTGTAGATCCCGTAAATGATTCCGTTTGCATTCAGAAAATTTTTCAGGATATTTGAATGAACAAACCTGTAAGAAGCCGAAGAGGAAATATAAATACCTGCGGTAACGCCATTGGATGCAGCAGTATTATTATCGACGATGTTCCCGTAAATGTTTAATGTAACACCGGAGCTTCCGCTATAAATGTAATAGTTTAATCCTCCGCCAATGGCCGACTGCACACGATTATTCCCGGAGATTGTGTTATTGTTGATATTCCAGACACTTCCAGCCAAGGTATTGCTGCCGGTTGTATATATCGCACCAAACGGACCGATTGCTGAAGTTCCTGCCGCACCCAGGGTGTTATTGGTAATGTTATTTCCGTAACAATTAAAATTGTAAGCGCCCGATTGCTGATATAGCAGGTAAAATGGCGCTGATGTGGCAGTAGGATATGAACAATTTGTGATCGTGTTGTTATTTATACTGACTGTATTGTTTGTTCCGCTGCCACCCATTTCATTGTTGATCCCGTATAGGGTGGTTACCGTAGAAGCTGAAACAAGGGTTATCGTATTTCCAATTATATCAAGATTTGAATTTATGCCCGTGGAGGTCCAGATACCATAAACATTAGTTGTTGTTCCGTTTCCACCTGTAATGGAATTGTTGGCAATGGAAAGGCCATTCTGGTAAATGGCATAAATTCCCGGTGCAGCATTACTGCCTCCTCCAAAGTTGGTAATTGTATTGGCTCCATCCTTGCCGATTTCATTGCTCTGATCGTAATATGCATAAGGAGCAGCGCTTGAATACCCGTTCAATGAGATTCCCTTGTATGCATTGGAGATGGAATTACTATATATTTTTTCGTTGGAATTGGTTCCGGAGACATTTGTGACTGTTAGCGAGGATGTGGAAGTTGCAGTATGATTTGCAAGGTAAACTCCAACAGACAAGGAGTTAACCTTGTTAAGCGTAACTGTGCAATTTTTAATCGTGATATATTGGGATCCGTTTGTTCCCGATTCTTTCAGGATGGCATATCCCCAATCGGTTGAGTTAGGGAAGACATTGGCCGCATTTTCCTGGAGGTTAATTGCATCGAAGGTTACATGGTCGCAACCTGCAAATTTGATAATGCCATCGGTGCCCGAAGTCGTTGAAACGACTGCTGCAGTGATTAACGGATTGGCCCCGTTACCAGACTTTTGAAAAACGATGGGGTTCGAAAACGACCCGCTGGTTGTTGAGATTACTCCTGCAGTTAATGTGGCAAAGGTTTCTGTATGACCGGCTGTAACATTGAAAGTTACCCCTCCGGTGCCAACACCGCTTGCATTGAGCGCTGCAATAGCGGCTGCAATGGTTGCGTAATCACCGGGAACTGTTTTTATTCCGGTAAGAGGCTGCCCGAATGATGTAAAAGACACCAGGGCAGAAAGCAATAAACCAAAAATGTTTTTCATGATAAATGGGTTTAAAGGCATGTTGGCTGATAATATCGATCAGGAGCAGGGCAATGCTATGAAAACATTACCAATCTCAAACTTACACAAATAAACCAGTAATTCAACACAAGGCGGGAAATGTTTTCTCTCATCAAGGATTGCTGTTTTTTCCTGATGCCGAAGGAATTAACAACAACACCAGCCTGGCGCCATCGTGTCGAGGTTTTAGCTTTTTTGATCTGTGCGAATGATAGATTTTATTTCGGTTTCGATAACAGCAGATTGTCGATCCATTCCTGAATGAAACCAAGAACGGCTTCTTTTTCAGGTTCATTGTGAAGCTCATGGAACAGGCCTTCCCAGGCTTTAAAAGTATGCCTGCCAATGACTTTCTGCGACAATTCCTGGCTTGCAGCAAACGAAGTGAGAGAATCTTCAGCTCCGTGCATCAGTAGTAACGGACAGCCGATCTTGCCGGCATGTTTGAGTGCATATTCTCCCGCCAGGGAAATTTCGATGAAGGCCCTTACCGAAATGCGGTGATGTACAAGCGGATCGACAGCATAACTTCTTTCAACCTCTTTGTCATGACTCAGGCAGGCAGGAACTATTTCATCGGGAAGGGTCAGTGCAGGGAAGGTGCGATTGATCATCCTTGCCAGTAAAAACTTGTAAGCCGGAGGTTTCAGGGTCAGTCTCAACCACGGACTTGTGACCACAGCCCCGGCAATGGCTGGCATTTTCCTGATGAGGTAATTCAGGACAAGATTTCCTCCCATACTGTGGCCATATAAAACCAGGGGCAAATCCGGATGTCGTTTTTTTGCCTCTTCCAGGAACAGGCTGATATCATCCAGGATTATGTTCAGAGAGGGGAAATGACCCCTTTTCCCAAAAGACCGGCCGTTCCCGCGAAGGTCAAAAATGATTAAGTGATAACCGGATGATGAGAAAAAAGATCCGGCATGATGATACCTTCCGGCGTGATCACTTAATCCATGGATTAGGACGATCAAGCCCCGGGAGTCTCCGGCCGGACTCCATTCGGTGGCAAAAAACTGCTGCCCGAACTTGTCCGTTATTTTAATTTCACTGACCGGCATGGATTAAAACACGAAGCATCGTTTTACCAATGATGCCGGAACGAATCAGGCAATCCTATAAATCAAAGCAGTAGTTGATCCCTACATGGAATCCGCCGAAAAAATTATGTGAAGGATTGTAATTCCCGTCGCTGTCCTCTATCTGCCAGTCACTTGCATTGATATCGGTAAAGCCGTAAGCAAAGCTGAACCCGGTATTAAGATAGAGGCTCTTGATCAGGGAAATTTCAATCCCGAGATCCAGCCGGCCCATGATATCAATGGAATTGAACCGGTCGGTGATGGTCTCTTCGGCAATTTTTACCGGCTTGTTGAGGGATGGATTATAAAACTCGTCCTCAGGGATAACCCCGTTTTTATAGTAGGTCTGGTTTGCGGAGAGCAGGTAATTCAGCTGGGGGCCTGCCATTACAAAAAACCGGATCACTTCGCCGGTGGTGCGGAATTTGAACATCAGGGGGATCTGAAGATAATTCATGCGGATATCGCGGGTGTAGTTCGTATCCTTTATGACATCTTCATAGGATTGTCCGAGCCCTGAGTAACCCACCTGAAGCACCAGCCCGAGGTTTTTATTGAAATCAAATCCGATATTGGCACAGCCTGCAAATCCGAAGGTTGGCTTATAATCCATATCGGGAAGTCCGTAATGGTTTTGTGTGGTAAAACCGGTATACATGCTGCTTCCGGTTACTCCGAATGAGAGGCGTTTCTGGCTGAATGCAGAACCTGAGATCAGGATCATGGCAAGAATCACAAGAGGTAAGATCTTTTTCATGGGAAGATGTTTTTGTTTATATCACGGCAAAAATAGAAAAATTATCCAGAGAAACCCCAAAGACAATTCCCGGTAACGATTATTCTTTTCTTTCAGTGAATTCCTTCAGGCGCTTCAACTGGTTGCCCAGAACCTGGTCGACGATCGGGGCAAGATGTTTCAAGCCGTTTGGACTGTATCCTCCTACGGTGTAGATCAGCGTAAGTTTGGATGCCGGAACTGCAAATACCATCTCAAAGGTGAGCGATCCATTTACGGCAAGCATCTGCAAAGGTCCCAACCCGCCTTCCATTCGCAGGATCTTGCCCGGCTGCACATAAATCACCGACATGTGACGGATGCTTCCTCCTTTGTCGAGCTTTTCACAAAAACAGCCATTGGCACGTGGTTCTATGTACAGGTTGGAGGCATTCCCCGACCATGTATGATCCGGATCCCACCATTTGCCTATTTCCAGCAGGTATTTATAGATAGTATCCGGGTGACTGTTAACCGCCAGCTCATGCTTAATGGTGAAACCATAGAAAGAACTGTCGGTTATCGTTGCCCCCGCGCGAAAAGCAAGGAACAAAATCCCGGTGAAAACCAGGACTGTTTTAATTTGACGCATAATATTAAGTTTATGATTTGACAATAAGTTGACCTGGTTCGGTGAAAGACCTGGCATAAAATTTTTCAGCGCAAAGATATTGCTTTTGCTTTTAATGCTCATACTGTTAGCGTTGCATTAAAAAGCCGGGTAAAACAAGCATTATCTCATGAAAATAATTTATAATCGGATTAAATAAAAATGTACATTGCCCCCTTATTTGTAAATCATTGATTATTAACCAAAAAAAACAGGAACATGAAAAAGTTTATCATAATGATTTTCGTAGCAGGTTGTTTGGCATCAAACATTTTTGCACAGTCTGATACGGAAAACCCACAGTATGCAGTTGAAAATTTACTGATCATGCCGAAGAGCGGAATGGAAGAGAAGTTTGAAGCAGCAGTGAAGTCCCATATCAAGAAATTCCATCCTGATGGTCCCTATGTTGCCAGGTTAAGGAAGGTCGAATACGGTCCGAACGCCGGATGGTATGTCTGGATTTTTGGCCCGACAGTTTATGGTTCCCTTGACACCCGTCCCACCACGGAAAATGGCCATTCGCTGGATTGGAGCACCAACGTTGATCCCCTGGTTGAAGAATATGGTCCGACTTCATTCTGGAATTTCAACACGGGGCTCTCTTTTGGACTGGATATTCAGAAAAAATCAAAATACCAGGAGGTTTGGGCGATCGATCTTAAGCCCAAGCAATATTACCGTTTTAAGGAGCTGGTCGGGAAATTGAAAAAAGCATATGAATCGGATGGAAAGACGGCATTTCTTGTTTTTGAGAACAACCTGCATGCAAAGAACGGCCCTGATGTGGCAATTACATGGAGCTTCGACAAATTCGGCGATTGGCAGACAGATCCCGGACCCAAATCCGCCTATGAAAAATTATTCGGTGCCGGTTCCTGGCAATCTGGAATGGATGAATGGATGGACATGATCATCGGTTACGACTCGGAGATCAGATCGGCTGTGGAGTAAATTCGCTGAACCAGTTATTAGCATTACCGGGGCTGACCAAATTCAAATTTTGACCGGCCCCGGTTTTTTTATTCCTTGTTATTTGTAGCAATACCGCTTCATTACCTTGTAGGCATCGGTGATCCCCAGTTCACCGGCGCGGCTCAGGTCCTTGCATCCGGCGTGGTTGTCGTTCAGCAGGATGCTCATCAGTCCGCGGTTATAATAGGCTTCAGCAAAATCAGGTTCGAGGGCGATGGCTTTTGAAAAATCATCCACCGACTCCCGGTAATTGCCCATCCTGCTGTTCATGTAACCCCGGTTGTACCATGCATAGGAAAAACCGGGATCGAGGGCCAGGGCTTTGTCGTAATCATGGATTACCGCTTCGTAGGTATGTTCCAGTGTGGCCGACAGGGCGGGAGCCTGTGGTTTTTGCGACAGGTTGCCGATGGTGATCTCATAATGGGATTCCTCCTGCATTTTAATTACCTGGATCAGCTCATAACGAGCATTGGCCCTGCAAAACCAGGCTGCAATATAGGTCGAATCGGCCATCAGGGTGGCATTGAAATCATCGAGTGATGCGCTATAATTCCGCAGCAGGGAGCGTGAAACTGCCCTTCGGAAATAGGAATCGGGGGTTGGTCCCGCAGAATCGATCACCCGGGTTTGCCGCTCGGCCTCGGCCAGAAGCAGCGAATCACCGATAACCCCCGCCTGGTTCGTAAAGGAGAGGATGTTGGTAAAATAGTGTTCTTTTTTATAAACATCATACAGCTTTACCTTGTCGAAATCAGTCTTCCACAGGATGATATGATAGACCGGCTTAAGCTGGATGTCTACCGATTGATTCTGCAGCTTGCTGTTCAGGGTGTTCATCTCCTCAAAATCACCGCTCAGCTTCACCAGGCTTTTAAGGTAATCTTTCCGTTCGGCCTTCAGGCTGTCGGGATTCAGGTGGTTTCTTTGGGTCAGCTCCAGCGCCATCCTGTAATCTTCCTGGGCCCCCTTCTGGTCCCTGAGTTTCATTTTAACCTCATACCGGTCGTACCAGGCCTCGGTATAATCGGGAAGCAGTTCAATCGTCTTGTTCAGATCCTCAAGGGCTCCCTGGTAATCCTTAAGCTCCGATTTCAGCTTGCTGCGGTAATAATAGCTGATGATATTTTTTGGATCGAGTTTGCTGACAATATCGAAATCGCGGATGGCGCCCCGCTTTTCATTCAGCCCGATCAGCACGACAGCGCGGTTGTAATAGGCATATGAATTATACGGCGCCAGGCGGATCACCGTGTTCAGGTCCTTCAGCGCACCGACCTTGTCCGACTTTTTAAGGAGGGCCAGCGCCCGGTTAAACAAGGCAAAGGAGTTGACAGAATCAAGGGTGACAGCCCGGCTGAAATCGGTGATGGCCGAGTCGACCTGGTTCAGCTCAAGCCATACCAGGCCGCGCTGTGAAAAAATGTAACCGTTTTTAGGATTTATTTTCCTGGCAAGATCCAGGTCCTCAATGGCCTCGTTGAACCGCTTGATTTCAACCTCGGCGCTTGATTTGAGAATGTATACCGATTCGCCTTTGTAACCCAGCTGGATGGCTTTGTTGCAGTCGACAATGCAGGAGTAGTGCTTCTTCAGGATCAGGTTCGTACGGGCCCGGTGAAACCATATTTCCGCGTTGGTGCCATCCATCTCCAGCGCTTTTTCAAAATCATCCATGGCACCCTTGTAATTTTGCATCTGGCTCCTTACGATGGCCCGGTTGGTAAACACATCGGGAATGTATGGCGACAATTCGATCGAGATGGAATAATCCTGTTCGGCACCCATGAAATCATCCAGTCCATATTTGGCATAGCCCCGCAAAAAGTACAGTTCAGGCACCGAAGGCTCCTTTTGAATGACGAGGTTCAGGTATTTCAGCGCGCCGATGTAATCGCCTTTTCTCAACAGGTTCACGGCAGATTGCCTGAAACCCAGGTCTGATTGCGCGGATCCTGGGATCTGAATAAATACCAGTGAACAAAAGAGAAGTAACCGTTGTAGCATGCAGGTTTTATGACTGGCAGATATAACGGAAAATTCCATGAAAAATTTTAACTGTAAATTTGCCCCGGCGGAATCATTTATATCCGGATGAATAAGAATGCATATTCAGGTGAAATTCATTGCTCAGAATATCGGCATTTTACCGGATTGCGTTAGCAACCCTGCAGAGATGCAGTATAAAACCGGATTACGAAAACAGTCCTTCCGGGTGCAGTAAAAACAGGTATTTATAATACGAAGCATGGGATTTAAAGTCATAGAGATAAAGGCCCCCACCGGCTATACCGATGCGGAATTGAGACAAAAAATTGCGAAGGAGCTCCGGCTGGCCGAATTTTCATGGCAGATCGAAAGCAAAAGTCTCGATGCCCGCAAAAAGAACAACATCCACTGGCTTTTGCGCATCGGGGTTCATTCGCCGGCCATTCCTGGTAAAGAACCTGAATCCATGGATGTATTAAATATTCCATTTAAGCCCAGGAATAAGCGCATAGTGGTCACCGGGAGCGGTCCGGCCGGATTTTTTGCCGCACTGGTGCTTCAGAAGGCGGGATTTGATACTGTTTTACTTGAACGCGGCGCCGACGTGGCCCTCCGGGCGGAGGGCATCGCTAAATTTGAAAAGACTGGCCTGTTCAGCCCCGTGGCCAATTATGCGTTTGGTGAAGGCGGAGCGGGTACCTTTTCAGACGGCAAACTCACATCCCGTTCGAAACACATCTCCAGGGAAAGGAATTTTTTTATTTCGAGTTACATCGAAGCAGGCGCCCCGGCCGAGATCCGTTATATGGCCTACCCGCATGTGGGAAGCGATAACCTGCGCGTGGTGGTCAGGAATCTCAGGGAGCAATACAAGGCACTGGGCGGCGACATTCGCTTTGAAACCACCCTCACCGGCCTGGTCATTGAAAACGGCAGGGTGCTGGAGGCCCTTGCGGGCGAAGAAAGCCTGCAGGCAGGATATTTCATTGTCGCGCCCGGGCATTCGGCATTTGAAACCTACCGCATGATGATCGGCCATGGCATTCCATTCCGTACCAAGAATTTCGCCATCGGATCGCGGGCTGAACACCGGCAGGAGCTGATCAACCAGGCACAATGGGGAACCGGAAGGCTGCAGGGAGTGAAAGCGGCCGAATACCGGCTCACCTCCGAAGCCGATGGCATGCACCCGGTATATACTTTTTGCATGTGCCCCGGCGGGATGGTGGTACCTGCGGCCACTACCCGGGATACCAATATCGTGAACGGCATGAGCAATTATCGCCGCAACGGCAGGTTTGCCAATGCAGGCTGTGTGGCAGGCATCCATCCCGACCAGCTGGCCGGCCGGACGGTCACCCCCCTTGAAGCGCTCGGCTGGCTTGAGAACCTGGAACGGTCCTTCTTTGATTTTTCAAATGGATTCGAGGCGCCGTTCTGCAGTATCAGCGATTTCATAGCCGGGACCATCCCCCGCGATATCCCGGATACCAGTTATCCGCTGGGATTAAAACCGGCCCCGCTCTGGGAGATGCTTCCTGCAGTGGTGACCCAAGCCCTGCGCGAAGGGCTGAAGGATTTTGAACAGCGACTCCGCGGATATGGCAAGGGGATACTGCTGGGACTCGAGAGCAAGACCTCATCGCCCATCCAGGCAATCCGTGAGAAAAACGGGTTGTGCACCGGGTTCGATAACCTGTTCATTGCCGGCGAAGGCAGCGGTTATGCAGGGGGTATCGTCTCCAGCGCTGCCGACGGTATCAAAATCGCCATGCAGATCATCGAAAAAGAAAACTAGTTATAAAACAAGCAGCCCGTTGTTACGGAGAATTTGAAACGGCTGACTTTTCCAGAATGTCCTGAAATCTCCCGTGTTGTTATTGCTGAAATGCGCCTCCATCTGCCGGAAGGTAAAAGGAGTTTTATTTTCGGCCAGGAGATGGGGAAACAGATCCATGAGCCATTTTCCTGTTGATTCGCTGAACTGGAGGGTGAAGCCGCGCTGCTGTGTATGGAATTGCAATGCGGCCATCGCCGAAGTTTTTCCTTTTTTCGTCCGGGTATAAAAATGGACAGCCGGCATTTCACCGGGCCATATGATCCTGGCTCCGGGATCCGTTGTCTCCGGCGCCACCTGTGTAAGGATGTTCCTGATGAAATACGGTGCAACGGTCGTCCGGGGTACTTTGAAATCGAACCATTCATCCAGGCCGAAATCGAAACAGGCGCCATGCATGTAATTGTAAAGCGATTTTTTTAGTCCGTCGCTGAAAGCAGCATGATCGCAGCCTTTCCTGTCGGTAAAAACGAGATCGTTGTTGGCGAAGCTGCCCGGGTCCACATTTTCCCTCTTCACCCTGAATTGTTCCGGGTGCCTTCCCACCGGGCTGTGGGCCGTCATGGCGAACTGGTGCCAGAAACCCGATTGAATAACGCCATTCTTGAAAAGCTGGCGCACCACCTCCAGCGAATCAATGGTTTCCCGGGCGGTTTGCGTCGGAAAACCATACATCAGGTAGGCGTGGACCATGATCCCGGCCCTGGTGAAATCGCCGGCCACACGGGCCACCTGCGAAACCGTAACTCCCTTGTTGATCAGCGTCAGGATGCGGTCGGAAGCCACTTCAAGGCCCCCGGAAACGGCAATGCATCCCGATGCCTTCAGCAGCCGGCAAAGATCACGGGTGAAGTTTTTTTCAAAACGGATATTGGTCCACCACACAACAGGCAGCTTCCGGCGGAGGATCTCGAGGGCCAGTTCGCGGAGCAGGGCTGGTGGGGCGGCTTCATCAGTGAAATGAAATCCATGAAACCCGGTTTGTGCCGCAATGGCCTCCATCCGGTCGCACAATTGCGCCGCCTTGTTGGGTTTGTAGCGTTGAATGTAGTCGAGGGTGGTATCGCAAAAGGTGCACTGGCCCCAGTAACATCCGTGGGCGAGCATCAGCTTGTTCCAGCGGCCGTCGCTCCAGAGGCGGTACATCGGGTTCACCATCTCGATCACTGAAAGGTAGCTGTCCAGGGGCAGATCCGCATAATCCGGCGTACCGGTATCCTGGGGCGCAACATCGGGTTCCTGCGAACCGTCGAAATAGGTGACAGTTCCGTTTTCCAGCGTAAATGTTCGTTTAAGATTCTCCGTTTTTCGCAATCCATCGAGATGTTCGATGAGATGAAGCAGGGGTGTTTCGCCATCGTCGAGGGTGATAAAATCGACGTAGCTGAATACCCTTGGATCGCTTAGCGACCGTAATTCGGTATTGACAAATCCGCCTCCCATCACGATTTTCACCCCGGGATAGTGCACTTTAAGCCATTGTGCGCACTTCAGGGCGCTGTAGAGGTTACCCGGGAAAGGTACCGAAAGCGCCACCAGCGTGGGTTTGAACTGCACCATTTTCTGCTGCAGGATGCCTGTAAGGATCCGGTCGATAAGCCTTGGCCGGTGATCAGCATGGCTTAATTTCATTGCATTATCCGCGGATGAAGCATCACTGCGAAGTTCCGCATCAAGTGCATCGAATGTTGAAGCCGAACGGCCCAGGCGCTCGGCATACCGGCTGAAGCCAAAATGGGGATCGACAGCCTCGGTGATAAGGTCTGCGATATCTTCAAGATAGAGGGTTGCCAGGTGTTTTGCCTTGTCCCTGATGCCCAGTGAGCCGAAGGCCTGGTCAAGGTCGTCGTGGTGGCTGAATCGCGATGCTTCGGGAAGCCAGGTTCCGCTGCATATCAGGTAGGCAAGTTCAGGCTGGCGGTCCTGGAGGAATGCGACCACAGGGCCGATGGTACTGGTATACATCGCCTGCATTTGCACCATGCGCCGGGCATTGGCCGAAAGGGTGGGCTTCAGGCGGTGAATTTCGGCGAAAAGCATGCTGAATCCGCAGGGCGAGAACAATTCAAGGATGACTTCGATGCCCAGGTCGGCCTGGTGTGATGGGATGTTTTTAGTGTTGAGGAATCCTTTCAGGCATGATGCAGCCGGATAGGGTGTATTCAGTTGGGTAAAAGGAGGCGTTATGAAAAGGATCGATTGATTCAAATCAGTGTTTGGGATGCGATGCGATGCGGATACCATCTTCATAGCGGGCAATAAAGGCGTCCCGGATACCGAGCTTGCGCATCTTGTTCATATAGGCCTTGGCCGATTTGAAGGTCGTGAAGGTTCCCACGGTATAGCGGTACCATCCTTCGCTGAATTCCTTGTAAACCGGTTCATTCAGCCTGAATCTCTCCTGGATTGTTTCGGACGGATATTCGCTGGTTTCAAAGGCAAATATCTGCACCCTGTATGATATTCCCTGGACGTAGGGACCCGATTCTTCATCGGAGATGCTGGTGGTATCGACCGGTTCGGAGGTGAACAGCAGCGTGTCGGCAGGGGGGGTGGCTTTTGTAACGGTGTCGCGTACCGGGAGGCCGAGCGGGGTTGGAAGTGAAGGGAGTTTCCCCGTTGCAGTGCCTGTGCCGGCCGGTTTATCAGTGGTACTTTTTAACAGCGGGTCGGGTTCAGGTTTCGCCGGCATGGGGCCGAGCTGTTTTCCCATTTTTGCTGCCTGCAGTTTGCCCGGGTTCTTCCTGTTGAAGTTATAGGTGAGGGTGAGTGAGGCTGTCGAGTAGGCGTCGTACTTAAAAACGCCCCGGGTGCGGTCGAGGTCATCGGAATTCAAACCGTGCAGCGTCCACTCTATGCCCAGGTTCACCTTGTCGCCAAAGGAGTAATAGGCGCCAATGCCGCCGATGCCCGCCAGGGCCATGGTTTGGAGATATGATGTGCCGGTGGTGTCGATTGCATGGGTCACCAGGTCTTTTCTTTTCGTATCCCAGGTGGAGAGGCCGACGCCGAGGGTTCCATACACGAAGAATTTCCGGTTGGGTTTGTAAGAGGTGAAGAGGTTGCTGATATTGATGGTTGTGTTGAGGTTGTATTCCAGGATGCTGCCGTCGAAATACTGGTTGCATGGCGTGCCGTCCTTATAAACCCGCTTGGTGCCCGAAATTTCGCCATACATCACCTGGGCGCGGAAAGCAAAGACATGGCTCACCTGTTTGGTCAGCGAGAAGGTGCCGGCATAACGCCACTCGTTCATATTGCTGCTCACCGGCCAGAAATCCGTTACTTTCAGATCTCCGAAAAACACATTCGGCCCTCCTGCAATGCCGATGCTCCAGTTGCTGAAAAAGCGCCGGCCCAGCACACCCTGGGTTTGTGAAAAGGCAGCAAGGGAAAAAGATAACAGCAGAATTATTGTTAAGTATCTCAGAATCTTGATCATAACACGAGCGCTATATAAGGCAATATGTTTATACCTAATCCTTTATACCATTTAGCCAGCAAAAGGTTACACAATATTATGACAGAATTTCGAACCACGCAATTATATTAAAGAAAACTTTCCTTCAAACTATTGGTTTTTAACAAAGATTGTTTTAATTTTGCACTCCCAAATTCCTCCTTAGCTCAGTTGGTTAGAGCATCTGACTGTTAATCAGAGGGTCGCTAGTTCAAGTCTAGCAGGGGGAGCCTTACTGGACTAGCCGGCAGAAATGCCGGCTTTTTCTTTTATTGATATGGGATTCAGTGGTTGCAACTTTTCTCGGTTTAAATATGATCTTCTTCATAAAGAGCCGTTTGGTAAACGAAATCCTCTATCGATGAAGAGGTTTCGAGGTTGCATCTTTATCAGGAGGCACTTCAAATCAGCCGAGGGGTAATCAATTTGGACGGGCCAATGGGTGTCAATTAGAGCGTCGTATCCAACCTATTACTGCAGGGCATTTAATGGAATTGCCATTTCCGGGAGGAGCAAAAGGAAGCGCCCTTTATACTTTCCATTTTTATTAAAATGACCCAGCACACTGTCAATGCTTATTTTCATTTCCTTATTTATCCGGGAAATTTCCTTTTCCGGGATCACTACCGGCTTATTTTTTTGAATAACCTTTTTGGATTCGTTCAGGAGTTCCTGATAGTCGGGAGCCAGTGGAATAAGGTTAAACTGGTTATACGATACCGCCATAGATGCAATGGGAGATATAAAGCCAAGACCATGGCCTTTGACCAGATAATTCACAATATATGTTCTTCCCTCCTGAAGATGAGCAATTACAAAATTTTCCCTGGATGTAAATATCCAGAAAAGATGTTGCGCCGTGTCGCATTCATACCGTAAAAATCCTTTTGCATTCAATTCCCCGATATACCTGTTATTGTCAAAATACTGAATGTTCTCATAATAATATGATTTTGTCCGTACAAAATAGATTACTGCTTTGCCTGGTGAAGGAGGAGTAAATCCCTGGGGGTAAATCGATAATGCCCCGGAAATAATGATAATGAAAGTAAAAAAGATTTTTTTCATTACTGCTGACATTTCCCACAAAGTTATTTCAAAAGAAATTGTTTGTCAATAAAATTACTGGAACAGCGACCCTATTGCAACTTTGAGCAGTAAGGGGAGCCAATTCAGAAAAGAGGTCAAATTTGACCTCTTTCTTTTTTTCCCACCCGCTGGAATCTATTGGTAATATTAAGTAAAACCTGAACCGCAGGTGAAAACGGAGTTGCTGCAACTCTTCCATTCTCCAAAACGAGTTTTCTGTCAAAGATGCAGCACAGTATCTTGTTTTTAGTCACTCCATCCACCTTCATGCAATACCCCACGAGATTCTAAAACATAGGTAATAAGCGACTTACATAATTTATATACGGAGTCATTTCCTGTTGAAGTCCATTAAGGGTGTTTTTCAACAAGGCTATTACGGAACAGGAGGGGGGCAAGAATGTAAGACCAACTATTTTCCATCGATCTCCATTATTCTCTTTGTATATTTCGCATAATGTGCACAAGTGGATAAAACAGTCTGATTTCCTGGGATTCGCCGGAATTAGTTGCACGGTCGTTTTATGGTGAAGGAAGTAAAGCGTATCTTTATCCGGAGGTGCAAAAAAATCATCTCTGTTGAAACCGGGTTATGTGAAATATCGAATCTTTTTTTTCTGCATCCTGACCTACCTGATATCGTGGGGCAGCAAGTTCTTCATTTCCCTTCATGATACCGGGCGGATCGGACATGATATCCCTCTTGGGATATTTCAATTGCTTGCTCAATTCGGCCCTACAATCGCCGGCTTGATCATGATATTTGCAACAGCCGGAAGAAAAGGTGTATACGCTTTATTAAAAAACCTGGTCCATTTTCAATTCCACCACAAGTGGTACATTTTTGCCCTGTTTTTTGAATTGATCATGTTCCTTGTCATTGTTCTTTCTTCGTACCTGTTTGGTTCATCGCCTTTGTTGCCAGGCACAAAAGTCTGGTTCGTCGGACTGAAGGATTTCATCCTGAACACCATTCTTTTATCCCTCCTGACCGGACTTGGAGAGGAGATCGGCTGGAGAGGATTTCTCCTGCCCCGGCTGCAGTCGAGGCTTTCCGTTCTGATCAGTGCCCTTGGCCTGGCTTTCATAATCAGCTTCTGGCACCTGAGGACCCCCGATATTGGCTTTCTCCTTAACCGTGACCTGCAGGGATTCCTCAGCAGTTTTCTCCCCGATATGGGCTTGCGTATCCTGATCTCCGTACCGGCCACAATGGTAACGGTTTACCTGTTCAATAAGACAAACGGCAGCCTCGTCCTCATGATCCTCTTCCACGGAGCCAGCAATGCTTCCTATGAATGGGTAAAGGGCATCACCGGCCTTGTCGATCCCTTATTTACCCTGCCATGGTTCGCATTGATGCTCTGGCTTTCTTCCGCTTTCTTTGTCCCGGCCCTTATCCGGCAAGGGAAAAGGAATGCAATTGTGACTGAACTGTCATGAAAAAATAGATAGTCCTGCAATCTCCGGCTGCATAACCGAATGCTATAAATATGAACACTTTATATCTGTAGGAAGGAAGTCAGGTTTCTGCAGCTTCCGCAAGTAAGGGGAGCCAGGAAATCAGCCACTTTCGCAAAATTAGCGGAGTGGCTTTTTTCATGAGTACCAATAGAAGTACAAACAAAGACCGAGAAGTTACCCCCAACCCTTCGGCAGGATTACCAACAAAGAGACCATGAAATCCTACTCATTGGACATCATCTGCAATAGTCGTAAAAACCTTGACTTTGCGCTCATTTTGTCGTATATTTGAAAGATGTTCCGGGGAACTGCCGCAAATGGTTTGTCTTTGTCCCCTCTGTCTGATGACCGCCACCTCTCGCCTTTCACGACAGGATATCCGGGGTAGAATCTGATCACATATTATTCCGAGAACAAACGTCCATCCAACAAAAAAAGCCATGAAACGCGAAGTTTTAACATGCATTTTTTTTTGCATTGCATTGTTCTGCACGGGTCAATTTGTGCCTCAACCGCTGAATTATCCAGGTACAGGTTACTGGCCCTATTACTACTCCATCGTGGATCCTGATCACATGTGGGTAGGAACTATCCATGGGAGTGGTTTGCCCTGCGCATTTTCCATAAAAACCACCGATGGCGGTGCTTCGTGGATTGTTGATTCCATTCCTGTTCCCGGTACTCCGGGATGCATGTCGATCTGCGGGTGGGATACGAACACCTGCTTTTTCGTATTTATGGATTACAGCGGCCCTTCCATTTGGAAAACCACGGACGGCGGCACCGCCTGGTTCAACATCATTACAACTCAATTTACCGGCAGCTTCATTAACTTTTACCATGCCTTCTCTGCCGATACCGGGATTGCCATGGGCGATCCCAGGGACGGGTATTTTGAAATCCAGCGCACCTTCACTGGGGGAGGTGCATGGACCAGGGTTCCCTCCTCTGATATCCCAGCCCCTCTTACCGATGAAATAGGCCTGTATAACAGTTATTCCGCTGTTGGAAACTCCATCTGGTTTACCACCAACAAGGCCAGATGCTACCGTTCAGCTGACCAGGGGCAAACCTGGAATGTCAATGAAGTTTTTCCCGGTTTAACTACAGATCTCGGAATATGCTTTTCTACAGAGCAGAAAGGGGCCGTTTGGAACAGAGCTGTAGTAGTTGATCCTCTCGTCGTTACAAATGACGCGGGTGCCACCTGGAATACCGTTCCCTTTCCCGCTGGCTATTACATACAGGATATGAGCCGTGTACCGGGATGGGAAGGAAGTTTTGTGGTCACCGCCTTTAAAGCAGGAATTGGAATGAATGTTTATTTCACGCCGGATATGTTCAATACACTTTTGATACTCCAGTCGGGCATGGAATCCAACGGTGCCGTCGAATTTTATGATGTAGCCACGGGATGGTTGGGAGGCGTAGGATCAGGATCCTATGATATCTACAAGTTCGACTGGGTGTTGAATGCAGGGGGAGAACGCTTCGAACAGGAGAAATTGTCCATCCTTCCAAATCCTTCTTCCGGACAGGTGCTTCTGAAATTTCCTGAAGGGCTGGATTCCAAAGACATCGAAATCAGTATTACGGACATGACCGGGAAGGTAGTGACCCGTTATCCTATACCTGAAAAGGATTATTGCCATCTCGATATATCACTCCTTGCTAACGGCGTTTACCTGATAGCGTTATATTCAGGGAATATGGTCCTGGCAAGAGAGCGATGTGTCGTAAACCATTGAACGAAAACCGCTACGGAGACAACTTGATCTTTTTTCAGAAGCCACATATTATCCGGTTGCAACTTTGAGCAGTAAGGGGAGCCTGATAAAGAGCCACTTACGAGTCAAATTGTGAGTGGCTCTTTTCTTTTGTAGTATCATTTTACCCTCGTTGCTGTCATTATTTTACTCATTGGCTCTTGTCAACGGTCGCAGTTCGCACCGACTGACAGGTGAAAAGACCGTGCTATTGGGGAAATTCGTGAAGTTATAACAAAGAATTATTGCAGAAATCTATCCATTAGTTCTGAGGTAGGAATCATACAAGATTCACGCTTGCCGAATACCCCGTACCTGTTCTTTGCAATGATATCATAAGCAAAATCGCGAATAACCGGCGGGATGACGATCAGGATGTAAAGAAGATTCCAGCAACACCCCAGATCCCTCAAAATTTCCAGGACCGCCTTGGATTTAAAACAGGGAACTCCGTTTTTTACATACACTACGGTTGATTGGTCAGTGGCGGGTAATCCATATTGTTGCAGGATATTGTGTGCAACACTGGACTGGTATGGGGTGAATGAAAATCTCTTGTGCCTGTCCCGCTTGATGATAAATAGAACGGTACTGTTGCATAAATTGCATACTCCATCGAATATCACAAGTTGATCGTTCGTCATAAATTCAAAGATACAACAATATCAAGTGGACAAGCCGATGGCATTGATCATCAAAGGCCGGTTCACATTGACTCCTCTTGTGAATTGATTGTTAATCGGTTAAGGGGGCGGACTAAATCGGCGCAATGTGGTTAGTATGGACGGCCTGTCCAATTATTTAACATCACCGGATATTAATGGGAATAGATCATTGAATCATCCCTGTATCCCGAGATGGATTTGTACCAGTCGGGGAAACTCGTTCCGCCGCTTTCAGCCCAGGCGGCGAATTTAAGATAGCCCGAAAGGATCTGCTGTTTCTCCTTCATATAACTGAATTTCTCAGCGATATGAATGGCCCAGGGATGATTTTTTGAGGTCTTGTAATACCTTCCAACAGATGGACTGCTGTTATCATCGGCAGTTCTGAACAGCGATTGATCTGCCTTGTCAGTAGGCGGATGATCAGGAAGGTGAATTTCATGTCCCCGTTCCAGGTTTACAATCATAAATGGGTTGTACGGTGGTGTTCCGATGGTTGATAAAGGTACAGCTTCAGCCAGGGTTAAGGTTAGCTTCATGGTGTCGGGAGTTACATACTGGGCCCCAGGTGAGGTATTTACACCCAATCCGCTTCCGGGATAAGGCAGCCGGTCTGTGGCGTCGTCATACGGAATGATGACAGCTTTGGTCTGCCCCTCTTCACAATTATTAGAGCCCAGCGAAATGAACGAGTGCCGCAGTTCAGTCCCGATTACACTTGCAACCTGCGCAGTGGCACAACCAAGCTGAAAACCGAATCCATTCTGCAGGTTTGCCCCCATCGCTTCGGTAATCAGTGTGGCATCAATTTTTACCACCTTGTTATCGGCATTGGTGATCTGGTTGAACCTGTAACTGATTACAAGGTCATTGAAATCATAGTCTCCCTTGTTTGGCCAAAGATCCTCAAATGCCAGAGAACTCCAGGTGGTTTTACCCGGGTAATAATTATTATGTGCCATCTTTGGATCGGCAGGGTAATCGTCGGTATTGTCAGGAACTCCATCATAGTCCTGGTCGGTGAGGGTGGTCAGGATTTGAGGCATGCCGGTGGTATTCACAGCTGAAACAGGGTTTACCCGGATGTAGCAAACACCGTCGTTAAAATCATTATCAACGGTTCCCGAACGGTTCTGGTCCTCAAAAGAAAACATAAACTGCTGCCTGTTGACATCCTTTAAAATCAACATATGTTTCTTCAGGTTGGGATTGGTCTCAGGATTCAATGACGGAATTGAATAAAATACATCATTGCCTACATACACTCCCTTCCCATTCCATCCATGCGAAACCAGGCAAAAACCGATGGATTTTCCGGCGGCGAAACGACCCAGGAATACTTTATTACCAGGGAATAAACCACCTCCGCTGCCATTATTCGACATATTCGGAAAAATGATCTTCACGGTGTCAATAGATGACGTGGATTGGGGGGGATTATTGGTATTATAAACAAAAAACCCGAGACTGTTCATCCAGCCAGCACCTTCGGTTGTGTAAGTTATCCATACATCAGCAGTTTCAAGGATTTCGAGGTTGTTCGGAGCGCTTGAAGCCAAAAATTCCGGGTGATAAACCGGAACCGGTTTGTACTCCGGCAGGGTTGCATTCAAATCCTTGAGTAAAACGGCATCAACCACATCATTCACAGGTTCGAGATATTGAGGTACCCCAATGGAGTTGTAGGCACCCATATAGACAAACTTTGTCACATTGGTCGATCCTGCTGATGAGCCTGATTTCAGGCTGGAAGGCAGGGGAGCTGCCCCGCCGAAAATCCCGTCAATACGTCCATTGCTTATTTTGTATTGTTGTTCACGCTGCAAACCAAGGTAATCACAAGTCACAGTCAGGACCGTTACATACGAGGCAACCGGCTGCGACGACTCCCACAAGCCATTCGTACCGCTAGAGCCACTGAACATATAGACTCCTCCCGAATCGGGAGAGGCGGTGTACACATTAAACCTGACGTTGGATAATGGGTTGCCCGCGTTGTCCTGGGCCGAAATGCTGAATTCAATGTTCCGGGTAGTCTCCCAACTGAAATTGGCCGGAACTGTCAGATCGTCAAAAGTAGTTCCGGGGTTGTCAGGACCTGAATTATTTTTATTGCAGGATGACAATATGGAGGCCCCAATGAATAGGCTTGAAAAAAAAATGGCGTAGGAAAATATTGCTCTCATTCAATCTGGTTTGAGGCAAAGATACGATGACAAAATCCCCGAAAACAAACTCTAATAAGTAACTGTCGCTGCTTTATTAGTAAAGATACAAATAGTTACATATTTTCAGATATTTGATTTACCCGAGGAGACAATCATGTTTCCCATTAAATTAAAATGATCATTTTTCTTATAGTACCGTATCCCCCTGCCGTCATCCTGCAGAATAAAAACACCAGGGCGAAGATTTGATCCATCCCAATGTAAATCAAACTCACCCGGTCTCAGGTTATCATAATGAGCATATGTTACAGCGGTGGATATTTTCCACCACCTGGAAATTAAAGGATCTGTGAGGAAATACCAAGAATGGTAAAAGTGTCAATTTATTTCAAACCTTCCCATTTTGAAGGACTATAAGAGAAAAAGTCTTTTCAAAATGACTACCCTTTATGAATTGTATGAATATTTAGAAAAAACGGATACAGCGGACAAGCCGATGGCTTTGATCATCATAGGCTGATTCACATTGACTCCTCTTGTGAATTGATTGTTAATCGGTTAAGGGGGCGGTCTAAATCGGCGCAATGTGGTTAGTATGAGCGGCCTGTCCTCTTTACCAACAAAGTTACATTAACTTTGGAGGTAGTATTTGAACTGCTGATCAAGCAATTCCGGGTTTTCGGTCAAAGTTTGATTGACAGATGTAACTGTCCTCCAAAACCAAGTTCGACAATCTTCTGAAGAGTTGAAATACGAGCCTCCTTAATGTTGTTTTCAATCTTAGAAATATAGGACTTCGTTGTTCCTACTTTCAGCGCAAGTTCTTCCTGTGTCAAACCTTTTGCCAGTCTGGCTTCCAGAATCAAAGCGCCAATCTTAAAATTTTCATAACCCAGGTCAAGTTGGTCACGCCTTGGTGAACCAGGTTTGCCATAGTGTTTATCTTTGAACTGGTCAAGTGTCTGAATGTTATCTTTTTTCATTTTCATATTCTTCCTTTATTTTAAGTGCTTTATATATTTCCTGTTTGGGGGTCTTTTGCGATTTCTTTTGATACCCGTTTGCCAATACTACCAATTGTCCGTGGTCAAAAAAACAGAAAATCCGAAATATGTCACTGCCAAATTGAATCCGGATTTCAAACAGGCCTGCCGAATCTTCAATGCTCCTTAGGTATGTTTCAGGAACCATCGGTAACTCTTCAATCAAATCAAAGGTCCAGATAATCTTATCCTTAACCTTGGCCCGTTGTTTTAAAAAGAAAACTTCAAAATAGTTTTTGTAGAATATGATGGTCCTGTGCTTCTGTTTTTTGCCCATGATGCAAAGATATGAAATGTTGCCCGAAAGTGAAACTATTTATCAAGTTTATTTTTAAGCAGTAGTGGATACGCCGATTAACCTGACCACATGTCGCCAGTTTTGGATAAATACATTATTTGACTGACATTCAACATGATAGCATGTCGCCGTATTCATGGTGGAGAATGGTCGGACAGAACGGTCATTCCACAGAACCGTTTTCCACGGCTTATGACTGCGGATTGAGGTTGAATTGTCCGAATAATAAGGTGTCAAAGTCGATCTCGTTTCTGAATGGGCCATTAAAAATTAAAAACTGCGAAATTACATTGAGGCTGATCTTAAAATCATTTTTCAGTCATGAAGGATGACTCCATTTAGCTTGAACACATTGAAACTAATCTGAAATGAATCTTATTATACTCTTCCGGAGTTAGCTAAGAGGATTTTCTGATCGGCAATGTTTCGGGGATCATGGGGTATTGGACCTCAGTGTAATAGGGTCAGCGGGGTCCTGTTTCTGAACCGCTTCATCGGGAAGCAGGGGGATGATGTTAAACTTTACGGGGCCGAGCCTGGTTTCAAGCATCTGCCGCATGTCGGCACGGAGCAAATCGATCTCCACCATCGAAACACGACCGCCCAGGTATAGTTCGATTTCGATGAACCGGTCCGTGCCGCTCTGCCGGGTATAGATGTTTCCCACTGATTCAAACCGGTTGTAATGGGCCGCCAGCACACTCAGGATCCTGAGTTGGTCTTCCTCGCATAAGGGCAGGTCGATCAGGATTTTAAAATTGTCGGTTGTCAGCCTGATGCCCATGATGAGTGCATAAACCGACACCAGGAGCGATACCGATGCATCAAGATAGGAGGGTAGCATGTTGTTTCCCGAACTCATCAGAATACCCGCCACTGTCAACGACAGCAGGACACCCGAATCGTAAAATGCAGATATCCGGTAGTTGATATAATAGGATTGGATCAGTTTACTGGCGGTCCTTTTTCTGATCTTATGCGACAGGTAGGTAAGGTATGCATTTCTGGCAAGTGAAATAACCACCGGGATCTGGGCAACCGAAAAGTTGATCGCGTGTGCAGGGTGAATCAACCTGTTGACGGAAAGTATAATTAACACGATGCTTGAGGGCACAACCAATGCGCCGTACAGAAGACTGCTGAAGTTCTCGAGTTTTCCGGTGCCGTAGGGAAATCTTACCGTGTCGGATTTCATGATCCTTTTCATCGACTCGTAGGCGAAATATCGCACAATCAGACCAAGCACAAAGGCAGCCGCTGAAGTAAGGATGGTTACGGAATGTGACAAATAGCCCACGATAACAAACAGGACGGCCATGGGTATTCCCGAAAAGAAGGCCAGGTCGACCAGCCGCTTTGTTTCCGCCAGGAGCGACCGGTCGTTTGACTCTGTTGCCGAAATTGCTTTATTATGAGACCTGGTCCACTTCACCGCTAATGCTGACTTTGGTTTTTATGATGGTTATACGCAAGCAGGATCTCGTCTTTAACCTTCTCCAGCGCAATTTCCCCGGCTTTGAGTATGGCTGGCATCTTTTCGATCTCCCAGATGGTTATGTATTTTTCGAAATTCATTTTAACATAGATCATCTCCCCTACGTGCAGGTTGAGTGTCAGGCATGTCTGGGCAGCCTTAATGGTCTTCTCGAAAATCTTACTGGTGTGGAGGGTTGTTTCAAAATAGCCTTGCGGATCAGGGGATAATTTTTCAAGGAAATCAACGACAATGATGATATCGGGCCTGTGTCTGACCGCCTGCAACACAGGGATGGGGGCACTGAAACCTCCGTCGAACAACCATCTTTCTCCGATTTTTAGGGCAGGGAGAAGGGGAAAAATAGCCGACGAAGCATAGACGCTGTTGGCCAGGTCTCCTCTTTCGAGTCCGACCCCTTCCCCGGTCTGAAAATCTGTTGCCTGCAGGATCGTTTTCAGCCGGAGGTCCTCAATTCGCCTGGATCCAAAGAGTTCCCTGAAAAATTTCCGGATTGGCCCGGGGTTGATAAAGGCGGATGCTTTATCCATTTTAGAAAAAGGGAGGCCGGCCAACGATGCAATCGTTCTGAGATCGGGCCTGAAAAGATTCTTCTTTAACCGGGAAACGATGGTGTCAACAATGTGTTCGGGAGCGTAACCCGATGCCAGCAACGCCGACATGATGGCTCCGCCGCTGCATCCGACAATAAGATCGAGCCGGATGTTGTTATGTTCAAGAAACTTCAGCAATGGAATGACTGAATAGGGTTTTATTCCGCCACCACCGAGGACCAGGGCAACTGTTGGCTCATTCATGACTCAAATATATGAAAAAAACGTCCACTTTGACCAGCCTTCACCTGAATAAAAAAACATGTCAAAATCTTGATTATTAATAAATTATGATGTTCGATTATAACCGACGAAATGTGGTCAAAAGCTCCGTTTAATACACCCTATGTAAAAAAACACCAAATGATACTTCCGGGTGATATAGAATGTGTTCTTGAGCAAGTAATGTAAAAAATCTTTCGATGTCTTCAAGACTTTTTATCTCATCAATTTCTTTAACATTCATGTTTACAGTTTTTTAGGTTTACTATTATTTAAAGCCTTGTTTTCAAACAGATATTTTATCCATGAAAAGGGTGTTCTTGTTTTCAAATAATTGAGATCATGCTGTTTTGCATATGCTTCTCGTTCAAAGGATAAAGACAAGTAGGCGGCTGTTCTCGTTTGAAAAACTCTTCGAATGAAAAATTCGACCAGGTACCACAAATAAAATGGGAGTATCAACATTTCCAGTTGTTGACGCCAATGGATTTTCTCATGGTTCAGCGTGGTAGAATTGGCGGCACCATCAATGTAAATGCCAAATGGACAAAGAGAGATACCGGTGATTTGTCCGAAAACCACCCCTGATATTGCCTTTATGAGTTTGTTTACTGGCCGTATTCTCATATTCTATTTCATATTGCCACCCCAACACTCCTTTTTGAATAGCGAATATAGTTTGTTTGTCTTCACGGAATGCAAATGATTCTCCTGCAATTGATCCACTAATTGTATTTATCCACCAAAGGAATGGGGTTTTATTTTTCCGACCTCTTTCCCAAAAACTTCATAAGTATGTCGAATGTGCAGGTTATTGAAATTTGGCAGGGTGGGAACGACCTGTCTTCATCTTTTTCCAGCTTATTATCGCCAACCTGCCATTTGCATTTTCGTCGGGTTTTTACCCTTATCTGCCGGGAAGTTTTCTCCGTCAATCGAAAAAGCATCGACCAGCCCCTCATTCCAATATATCTTTGCTTCATTAACATCAAAAACAACGATAAAATGAAAGCAAAATCAATCATCATCGCAGCCTTTTTCGCCCTCATTTCAGGAATTCTTTTCGCCGGCAATGAAGACTTATCAGCACCCGTGACGTTGGAAAGCACCTCAATGGCTGCAATGAACCTGGCACCTGGTACCCCGATGGAAGCGACCTTTGAAGAAGTTGCCGTTATGAATGACTTTTCTTTTCTGGCACCAGCAACTCCAGCCGAAGCCGATTTCAATGATGTTGCTCCCGTTTCAACCATTGACATAATGACGCTTGCCCCAATTGCGCCAGCCGAGGCTGATTTCAATGATTCAGCCGATGTGATGATTGATGTCAATGCACTGGCCCCTGTTACTCCCGCAACTGCCGATTTCGAATAACCCGATATATTTATCCGCATTCGTTATGAAGCCTTCAGAGATGGGGGCTTTTTTATTTGGTTTATGCCAGAATGCCTGGGTGTTATTCAGTGTCCTGGACAGGCCGGACACCCTGACCACTGCTCACCGATTTTTGCTGACCACATCAACCTGTTGGCAATCAATGAATAGAGGTGGTCAATTTACTTCAGCCCGACCTGGTCAAAACCATTAGATTGTCCAAGGTGGCTTGGGATGGAAAAAGATTGTGTTGATTCTGCCATTTTCGGATTTGGTTCTGGTGATTGCCTTAACCGACCCACATATTCATATTGCCACATATTAAGACCAGGGACGAACGCTCGCCATTGGTTGATACTTGGCCTGTGGTGGGAATGAAAATGGCCGCCTGGGGCTGAAAACGGTCAATATTGACATGCCAGTGGCGCTTACTCCAACCCATCCCACTCCCTGAAGAACTGGCTCAGGTAGAGTTCCATAAACTGGTGCCTTCGCCCTGCCATTTTTCTTCCCGTTGCCGTATTCATTCGATCTTTAAGCAAAAGCAATTTCTCATAGAAATGATTTATCGTCGGGGCTGAACTGCTTTTGTACTCTTCCTTCGTCATCCCCAGGGCTGGTCTTACGGAAGGATTATACAGTTCTCTTCCCCTGAATCCGCCATAATTAAACGTCCTTGCAATTCCGATCGCCCCCAGGGCATCCAGCCTGTCGGCATCCTGCACCACCGCAAACTCAATAGAAAAGAAATCGCGTTTGACATTTCCGCCCCCAAACGAGATATTGGCAATGATCCTGTTGATATGTTCGACCACGCATTCATCCACATAAAGACTCCTTAAAAACGCACTGGCTTTTTCTACGCCAATGTTTTCGTCTCCATTGTTAAATTTTGAATCCGCGATGTCGTGAAGCAGTGCCCCCAGTTCAACAACAAACAGGTTGACTTTTTCCGTCCGGGCAATTATTCTGGCAGTCTTCCATACCCGCTCGATATGCCACCAGTCGTGACCGCCCTCGGCATTTTTAAGTTCATTTTTTACATAAGCGGCGGTTTTTTCAATAGTTTCCTGGTCTGACATACTTTTATCGGGATTTTTAGGTGGCTTTTCGGTTCAAGCAAAAATATGAATTAAACCAAAGGAGGCAGCCCGCTCAGGTCAAAACTATTAGCTTGTCCAGAAGGACCATTGAAAGATATTTTATCATGCGGGATAAATGGAAAATTTTCTAATTTTGAGGTCTATGAAAAAAACATTGTCTACACTGGGCATACTGTTTTTTCTGGCCCTGAAGCAACCGCCAATGCCACAATTTGCATTGTTCCAGAAAATTCATATCGTTGAAGTCCGCTGTTTCTCCCTGCAAAAGATTGCTTTGCAATTCTTTATGAATTAACCTGTGTTTCCCGGATAAGCTTTTCCTGGGTTAATCCGGGCTGAACCAACAAATCGCCTCTTTCGAATGTGATCAGGATCAATGGATTGTCTTCAATTAATTCTAGAAAAATGGCCTGTAAAATTATTTGGGCATAAAGAGGCATCCTTTTTACAGGTACTTACAACTTTATGATTGAAACTTTGAAATCTGTTCTGATAACGTTGGCCCTTTTGGCAACAATATCATCATTGCCGGCACAAACGTCCATTTCATTACCAGGGGTGTACTATCAAATTTTTCAAAACTATCCGCTGTCCAATGAAAAAATTTCATTCTCGCTGAAAACCCCGTTCACTGAAAACAAGCAAATGATCCCGGACAGTGATTATTCTTACCAGTTTTTAATATCATTGCCGTTAGTAGGAGACACCCTTTTATCCGAATGCATAAAATATGCAATGCTCTCTTTATCCTTTGATTTAATCTATAAAAATCATTCAAAAGGTACTGAAATATGGCGTGGTTTGATCAATAACAATCTAAACCTTGATCCAACGGTGACAGGTGTTTATTTTAGACATGATTCTGATTCGACTCTGGTTTATATTCTTACAACATATTCCCTTTTGTATGCTGAGAAGAAAAAGAAAACAAATACCTCTCAGTACATTGGTGAATCCATAAAATTCATTCTTGAAAAACACAGAAAAAGAAATTGATTTAAAACCAGGTTTATGACCAGCAATTTTCACTTCGCCTGATTCATCGGTACCTCCATCAGCAGGATTTCAACTCTTGGTGAGTCTGCTTTGACGGAAATTTTATCCATATTCCATATTCCCAGGCCATCCCTTTGATGCAACTTGTTCCCTTCAATGGTCGCCTCCCCATTAATAATGAAAGCATAAACGCCGTTCCCGTTCTTCTTGATTGCATAATCAACAGAAACATCCTTATCAAAGGTTCCAAGATGAAACCAGGCATCCTGGTGAATCCACACACCCGCATCATCAGGGTCGGGCGAAAGAATTTGCTGAAATTTATTGTGGCGGTCATCCAGGTTCAGTGTAATCTGATCGTAGCGGGGAGTAACATTCCTTTTGTTAGGAAAAACCCATATCTGGAGGAACTTCACCGGTTTATCCTTATTCCTGTTGTATTCGCTGTGCGTAATTCCCGTGCCCGCACTCATCACCTGCACATCGCCTTTTTTAATTACCGCCACATTCCCCATACTGTCCTTGTGCTCCAAATCGCCCTCAAGGGGAATAGAAATGATTTCCATATTGTTGTGGGGATGTGTGCCAAAACCCATACCCGCTTCAACGAAGTCGTCATTCAGGACCCGTAACACACCAAAGTTCATCCGTTCGTGGTTATTATAGTCAGCAAAGCTAAAGGTATGCCTGCTGTGCAACCAGCCGTGGTTTGCGTCACCACGGGATTCTGCCTTGTGAAGAACCGTATTTGCCATAATCTTTTAAATTATCGTTGGAACATATTTGACACCAAAATAGTCTCTAACTCAAAGTCTCCATTGGCTAAATTATGAAAAATGCAGAACGGTTTATCTTACAATTTGCAGGAAAACGAACCATTCAGTCAATTTACATCGGCCGAGAGGGTCACCTTAATCGGCTTTTCCAGCTACAAATGAGTTTTTTTGAGCAGGATACAAATACTGCTTCCAAAAAGATTGACTTTAAATCGGTTATGTAGTATTTTTGATGTAAATTCAAGCAATATGAAAACTCCGTTCTTTTCCAGGCCCGATGCCGAACGACTTAGGAAAGCATTGATCCTTTTGTCGGTTGCAGTCGTAATAATTGCCGTTTCGATTCCCGGGATGATTTTATCCAAGGGCAATACGTTGTTCGCCCTACTGTATGTTGCAGGATTTACCTTGTTTTTTTATGCCCTCCTGCATCCCTGGCAAAAAGTATGGTATTATGCCATCTGCATAGCGATATTCTTGGTATTGCTGATAATCATTATTCAGGATCCAGGTATTTTTATAAACGTGGTGAATGTTGAAAAACTATCCGGTCACGGGGCTGAAGATCTTGCGTGGGCCATTGGAGGCACATTCTTTGCAGGCATTATTGCTGGCATCATCGGCATTGTCCGTACCCTGATGTACAGGTATGATGATGACTAATGAACATCATTATCCTTCTTGATTCTCATTAGCCACATTAATGTACCGCCGGTAATGGCCCCGTACAATAATGCACCAGGAATGAACGCCCACACAGACAGCATGGTTATCATAAAACAGATTCCCCAGCCTGATGTGCTGGCCAGTACCCAAAAAAAACTGCGCGAAAAGTATCTGTTCAAAATTGGCCATTGAATAATACCTGCAACCAATCCTGCAAGAGCATAGATCAGGGATTCGCCGGGAGGATGTCCCGGCGTTTTATATTCAAAGAATTTTATTTCTCCCCGGTTGATTCCCATTTGGGCCAAAATAATGCCCGAAATCAGCTCAATTACAATAAATCCAATGATCAGTGCATAAATCCAAAGCGCTGGCACATCGAACAGCTTCTTTAAATATGACCTTTGAAATAAACCCACTGCAAGCCCCAGGACGCCTCCTGCTGCAATATGCCCGAGTGTTTGTGAAAGAGGAGTTCCCCAGTCATTTTGAGTAAATCCAAATGCACCGTGAATCAGGAGCAAGACAATTCCCCCTGCAATATATCCGGGAATTATTATCACCAGGCTTAATAATGTCCAGTTAATCCAGAAATGGAATTTTTCTTTATTGGTTGTAACTGTCATGGCGATTGTGCATGGTGTGTTGTCATCTGCAAGATCAGTCAGTTATTTTGCCTTCAGCTTTTTAAGGGCTTCTGCGCCGCTCTGGCTTTGGGGATTCAACTGAACCGATTTCTCATAATTGCTGATGGCAAGGTCCTTCTCCCCTGCAGCCGCATATGCCTCTCCCAGGCTGTCGTATACATTCCAGGATTCAGGAAATGCTTCCACATTCATTTTAAAAACGGCAATAGCTTCCTTTACATTCTTCGATAAGAGGTATTCATAGCCCAATGCATTCATCTCCTCCTCCGACAGGTAGTATCCGGACATGTCGGCCCGGATTTCTTTGAATTTCGCATTGGCGGCATCCAAACCTGATTTCTGCATCGTTTCACGCACCACCTCCACGACAGATGTTTTCAGGTACTTTTGCAGGCGTGCAACCACCAGCCTGTTGCAGCCATCAACCTTCGAAATATCATAGGCCCTGAAATCCGGCATGGTTGAATTCTGCAGATCAGCAATAACCCACTCGCCGCTTCGATCGCAAATCACGAAATGTACATAACCCGTCATCAGATAATCGGCGTAAAGCAAATAATCTGCTTCCTGTGGATTCTTTTTGACATAATCCCTGAAATCGCGAGCCAGGTCCCACATTTTTTTCATTTCATTCGGCCCTTCCTGAGAGGTTTTCAGCAACAGGGCATCCTTCGAAGGCAGGGCCTCGCACAATCCGGCATCGTTGATCAGCTTAATAAGCCCTGTTGCGCCCCCGGCGTTCGCTTCCCCGTTTGCACGTATGGGGAAAACGATAAGAGTGAATTTTTTGAAATTCTCTTTCAGGACTTTCTGTCGATCAGGCATTGCCTCTCTTTCATTATCAGGCGGGACACCGCTCCTTTCGCTCATGATCGCTGCCATCTTACCAGGTTTGGCGTTTTTTGCGGTTTCCTCGTTTAGCCCCATCTGCGGACCAAGCCTCGTTGCAAGGAGCACCGAAAAGCCTAACGGGTCAGGATCCTCCACTTGCCTGAAGGCTTCGTCCTTCGGACCCAGGAGATCAGACCACACCAATTCACCGGTTTTATCCACCACAATCCCTATGACCTCGTTTATCGAGTGTTTTTGCATCTCGCCGTTCATTTCAGCATACAATACATAATCTGTTGCCGGAGGATGATTTTTCACGAATTTACCCGCCGAATCGGCCAGTTTATCAAGGCTGAGTTTTGACCCGGGAATAAATGCTGTTTTACCCAGCTCAATGTTTTTCAGCCCCTGCTGTTCAAGTAAGGCACCCACAATTTCAGAGATCCTCCCCTCTGGTTCTCCCATTAGCCTGACAGGCAGGATCGTTAATGAGGCATCAACCCCTTTTAATTTCATCAGGTTGAGTTTTTGTTGCTGCTCCTTCGAAATAATTGATTTCGATTGATCTTGCTGCGCAAATCCCTGACTGGTTGCCATCAGCAAAGTGATAAGTACTCCAGAAAAGACCTTCGAAAAGAAATGGTCATTACGGAGTTTCATTGACCTTTGTTGTTGATTTTTCATTTTTCCTCCGTTTTTGTTTTTAACCGAGATTCCCCGGAAATGCCCTAAATATACAAAGAATATCAGAAGATTACAAGTAAATTACGGCTGAATTTTACGATGGAGAAAAGCCCCGGTGTTCCCCTCCACCTGGCAGTTATAAAGTTGCCCCGCCGGACAGGCCGGACGCATTGATCCCTGTTCGCCAATTTTTGCTGACCACTTCAACCCATTAACAATCAATTAACGGGTCATTCAATTTACATCGGCCGAGAGGGTCACCTTAAGCGGCTTTTCCAGCTACAAATGTGTTTTTTTGATCAGGATACAAATACTGCTTCCAAAAAGATTGACTTTAAATCGGTTATGTAGTATTTTTGATGTAAAGTCAAGGAATATGAAAACTCCGTTCTTTTCCAGGCCTGATCCTGGTCGACTAAGGAAAGCTTTGATCCTTATATTGGTCGCAGCGGCAATAATTTCCATTGCGATTCCAGGGATGATTTTTTCCAAGGGCAATAGCCTGTTTGCCGTTTTGTATTTTGCCGGATTTACCTTGTTATTTTATTCTCTTCTGCATCCCTGGCAAAAAGCAAGTTATTATGCATTAAGCATAGTGATATTCGTAGCATTGCCAATAATCATTATTAATTTACCCGGCGATTATTTGGTAAATATGGAGAAAGCCGGAAAATTACCCGTACATGGGGCTGAAAGTCTTGCCTGGGCCATTGGAGGTATTTTCGCTGCCGGCATTCTTGCAGGTATCATTGGCATTATTAGAAGCCGCATATATAAGTACGATGATGATAACGACGAATGAGATCGCATCCTGTGAGGTCTCTTCAACACCTTCAAGCATTCAAATCGTTGCTTGAAAAAAAACTCAGCAAACGAACATATATCAAGACTTTCAAAGAACTTCCAACAATCTCTTCGAAACGCCGGTGGGGTGACGATTAAAAAAAGGTGTCGGCGGTGCCTGTTGTTTTCATGTTATGCCGCATGAGAGACAAAACCCATTAAAGGACTTGACATCAGGCTTGTAAACCATTATATTTGTTCCATCAGTATTCCAGTAAAACAATATTTAGGAACAGATTACTCATATATCCTTCGGACACATGGTAAAAAAACTCGTACTTATTGTAATCCTGGCCGGAACCCTATTATCAGCTGTTGCACAGCACATCACGATTACCGGCCATATAAAAGATACAGCCAATGAACCCATGACTGGCGTCAACATCTTCGTTAGGGACAAAATCACCGGCACAACCAGCGACAACCGCGGCGATTTCCGTCTGACAGTGAAAACTCTCCCGCCGGTTTGGCTGGAGGTATCCATGATCGGGTATAAAAGCCAGGTGATAGAGATAACCCGCGACACCGCGAGCCTTGTGATCATCCTGGCCGAATCAGCCACGACCTTGGAAGAGGTGCAGGTTCGCGCACCTTCGAGGGTGGAGGAAAAGATCATGAAATCACCTGTTTCCATCGAGAAAATGAGTTCGGTAGAAATTCGCAATGTAGCCTCGGATGATTATTATAAAGCAATCTCTGTAAGGAAAGGGGTGGAAATGATCAGCAGCGGGGTGAACTTCCAGGTGGTGAATACCCGCGGATTTTCGAGACCCAATAATTCACGGTTCGTTCAGTTGCTCGATGGCATGGATGTCCAGTCGCCTACCATGAATTTCGCATTCGGGAGCACCAACCTTCCCTCTTCACTTGATATAGCCAACGTGGAGCTGTTGCCGGGTGCGGCATCCGCACTCTACGGGCCCAATGCATTCAATGGCATCATGCTTTTTACCAGCAAAAGCCCTTTCGAATACCAGGGCTTAAGTGCAGGTGTGAAACTGGGGTTCAACCATTTTGGCAGTGAACCCGACCTGGGCGATCCCTCGAATCCTCAGCCCATGTATGAAGTGGCATTGCGGTATGCCAAAGCATTCAACAACAAGTTTGCCTTTAAAGTAAATTTTCTCTGGTCGAAAGCAAACGATTGGGTGGCGCATAATTATTCAGATAAAAACACATCCATGCAGGGCAGTTTAAGCATTAACCCGGCCTATGACGGGGTTAACCTGTATGGTGATGACGGGGGCCTGAACCTCGGTTTGCTGCGAAGCTCCCAGGCGCTGGTCAATTCCATTGCAGCCCAAACGGGCCTTCCGGCAAGCGTGGTTGCCCCCTATGTTGCCGCCTTGCCCGCAACCAATGTGAACCGGACAGGTTACCCTGAATATGTACTTGCCGATTACAACGCTGAAAACCTTAAGTTCAATGCAGGATTGAATTACCGGATTACCGACAACATGGAGATCAGTTACTTTTTCAATGCAGCAAAGGCAACGCTCGTGGCAACTGCAGCCCAGCGGTATGCCATTAAAAATGCGTTCAACCAGTTTCACAAGCTGGAACTGAAAGGCAGCAACTGGAACCTGATGGGATATGCCTCCTTTGAAAACTCAGGTGATTCATACATCATCGATTTTACCGGTTATGCCATAAACAATTCCTACCGGAACAACTCCACATGGTACGGAACTTACGGCGGTACCTTTGCGGGTGCCATGATCCAGGCGAATGTTGCGGCAACCGGGAGTCCCGTATTCAACCAGGATGCAATGAATACCCTGTTTAATAACTCTTCAGCGGTCAGCAACATTCACATAGCCTCCCGGACAAATGCTGATAAAGGCAGGTGGGAACCCGGAAGCACCCAGTTTCAGAATGCCCTTGACAGCATTAACGGCCTGACGGTCCCGGATGGCGCCCTGTTTTATGACCGCACCCGTTTCTATCACGCAGAGGGCCAGTATGACTTCAGGAATGAGATAAAGTTTCTCAGCCTGGTCGTAGGCGCCAACTGGAGGATGTACGACCTGAGATCAAACGGGACTATTTTCGCTGATTCCAAGGAAAACCCCATCCGTATCAATGAATATGGTGCCTATGCGGAGGCTTCAAAAAACCTGTTTAAAGATCACCTGCGGCTTGCATTATCCCTCAGGTTTGATAAAAGCGAAAACTTCAATGGGCAGTTCACCCCAAGGGTTTCAGGTGTTTATACCTTTTTCAAAAATCATAATATCAGGATGTCATACCAAACCGGATTCCGGAATCCCAACACCATGGATCAGTATATGGACCTGAACGTAATCAGCGCCCGGGTCATCGGCGGCCTGCAGGAGTTTTATGACAGGTACAGGATCGGTGAATGGACCTATACGATGGCTTCCGTCAATGCGTTTACCGAATCGGTGATCGCAGGGAAACCGAATCCCGCGCTCCTGGTACCTTATACCACCTGGGAACAGCTGAAACCTGAACGCATACAGGTAATTGAAGCAGGTTACCGGGGAATGTTGTTCAACAAACTGATGATCGATGCCTATTATTATTATAACATATACGATGATTTCATCACCAGTGTGCGGGTAAGACAGGCGCAGGATGCCAGTGGTAATCCCGTCAATCCCTTCACCGATCCCACACAGGCTGCAATGTACGGGTTATTGGCCGGGGATGCGGATAATACATTCCAGATCGCCTCCAACGATCCGGAAACCCTGAAATCGGATGGCATTGCACTTGGCCTGGACTACCTGATATACAAAGGATACCGGGCCGGGATCAACTATGCCTGGAACCATTTGATCACCAGCGAAATGCCTGACAATTTTGTCAATACTTACAATACTCCGGAACACGTAGTCAACGTCACCTTTGGCAACAACAATGTGTTCAGGAATTTTGGATTCAACTTCGCCTGGAGATGGCAGGATGCCTATGCATGGAATTCGAACTTCGTACAGAACGGCCAGGTTCCTGCCTGCAATACCATCGATGCCCAGGTAAGCTATACATTCCGGAAACTTAAAACAATCGTGAAACTAGGCGGATCAGACATCCTGAACAACAGGCATGTCACCTTCTATGGTGGCCCCACCGTCGGTGGCATCTATTATATTTCATTGACCTTTGATGAGTTGATGAAATAGGGATCAAATAACATCATCCTTTAATTTCTTTTTCTGAACTTCAAAATCAAAGGTTAATCAGTCCGAAATTCTTTTTGAAACCCCTGAGCAGGATCAGCATCTGGTCGATATCGAAGTTCTGTACTGATTCTATCAGCAGGTTGCCATAATCCATTATTTTTTCGGAATTTCTTTCCTTTCCAAAATCTTTAAGCCGGCAAGCAAAGGCCATAACATCATCCATTGGCTGTTGCTCCAGGAGCTTCTGTAAATCCGGGATAAATAATTTTTCGATCTCCGGCATCAGGGCGTTGAGGCTTTCATCAATAGATGGGCCGGGATCCCTTTCAGACTTGATTCCCAGTTCGCCAAAAGTTTCATACCTGAGGAACTGCCTGAGGATTTTCAACAGGTCGTCGACCTCGATAGGCTTAATAAGCACCTGGTCGAACCCGTATTCCTTATATTTCCATTTGATTTCATCAAGTGCTGAAGCCGTGGTTGCAACAACGGGAGTTTCCATAATTGATTTATCAGCTTTCACTCTTTTCACAAATTCATACCCATCCATCACCGGCATTCTCACATCAGTCATTACCAGGTCGGGATGGAATTTGTATAGTTTCTGCAACCCCTCTTCGCCATTATCGGACTTGACTGAACGCAGACCAAATTCGGCAAGTATCTCGGAAAGGTATTCCCGGTTATCCTGCACATCATCGACAACCAGTACGAGTGCATCTGAAAATCTCAGGCCGGCCTCGCTGACCAATGATGTTTCTATTCCCTCGCCAGTATCGGATGTTTTGACCCCTGCAAATCTGATCCTGAATATGCTTCCTTTGCCAGGTTCACTTTCCACGCTGATCTCCCCGTTCATCAACTGAACGAGTTTTTGTGTGATAGCCAGCCCCAGTCCTGTTCCCCCGTATTTTTTGGTACTCTGTCCCTCCTGTTGGGTAAAGGAGGCAAATATCTTGTCTATGGATTCTTTTTTAATACCGATCCCTGAATCCTCCACTTCGATTTGCAATTCTGAGGAGGGTTCTCCTTTACTATCAGGAATTCCGATGTTTACCCGGTTGGATATTCTCAGTGTTACAAACCCGTTCTCGGTGAATTTGATCGCGTTGCCGATCAGGTTGATCATCACCTGACGGAGCCGGGTCTCATCGAGGTAAACGAGTTTCCCCGCAGAAGTTTCCAGGTCAACTTTGAAAATCAGTCCCTTTTCATCAGTCCTTAGAGAGAACATGGTTTCCATTTCGTAGGCCAGCTGTTCAAGGTTCACATATTCATACTCGAGTGTAAGTTTGCCTGCTTCAACCTTAGAAAGGTCAAGGATGTCATTGATCAGCGACAGCAGGCTGTGGCTGCTGAGTTTGATAGATTTCAGGTAGCTCAGGTATTCCTTGTCCTTGATCTTACGGTAGAGCAGGTCGCTGAAGCCGATAATTGCATTCATAGGGGTGCGGATCTCATGGCTTACGTTGGCCAGGAACTCGCTTTTGGCCTTGTTGGCAGAGTCGGCTTGCTCCTTGGCCTTCTTCAGCTCTTCGGCCATCACCCGGAGTTCCTTTGTCCTTTCGTAGACCTTCGTCTCCAACTCTCCTGTAAAGCTCTCAACACGACCCAGGGCGCTGGAAAACATTCGTGCAAGTAATATCACCTGGGCAGAAGCAAGGATAAAAGCGATTGACATCACTTCGGAACCCAGCTTGAAGGGCAACATGTAATGGTAATACAACGCCTGAGTGAACATAGCCTGCACTGAAAGCAAAATTGCAATCAAAACAATGACTGCTCCGACTCTTTTCCTGATGACGGCCCTGACTAATCCATAGATAATAAGTAAAAACGATGCAAAACCCACAATTTGTGTCGGGGTCACGAAATTTGAATTCCATAAAGCAGGCAGAAAAACAGAGGCAGTAATGATAAACGTATAATAAACCGTGATGATGCGTTTCCATGGTTTCGAGATCTCATTCGGGTAAAGCCAGAAAATGGCCAGGTAAGAAAAAAAATACATGCCATACAGAGAGATCAGTTCCATCTTAACTATCAATTCAAACCCGATATCGGGTATAAAGCGCGTGATGACCCTGTCTTCACCTGAAAGCAACCTCACCAGGCAGGAAAAGGCCCAGAGGCTCAGGTAAAAGATGGATTTTTCTTTCGGCCTGTAAAGGAAGAAACTGATCAGCACGAAGCAAACCATGAACAGGATCCCCGCTATGAATACCACAACTTCCGCCATTTTCTTGTCATCGGAAATAAGACGTCTACTATTCCCGATCTGTATGCCCTGTGATAATCCTCCTTTCCTGTAATTGAAATTCGAAACCCAGAAAACAAACAGGGTTGTATCGGCAAACTTACCATCTATGATAAAACCCTGATAATCTGGAATTGAAGTCCTGGCCGATCTGCCTACCTTGCCAGCTTCTGCTGAGAGCTTGCCATTAATGAAGAAGCTGTATGCTGTCAACTGTGATGTAATCTTTACAGCAAGGGTGTCATTATTTTTTGGAAGTATAACCTTCATATAATAAGTGGCGTATCCGCATCCGCCAAGTTTCCTGCCGCACCATACCGTGCCTTTCCATTTGCCGGGAACAAAAGCATAACGTTTGTATTTCATGGAGTCCATTTTCCTGCTGTTCAGAAAATCCCCATAATAAAACTGCCATTCACCGTCGATCCTGACTTTCTCATCTTTACTAAAGTCCCATTGACTGAGATCTATTACACCTTTCTTTGCAACAACCCTTTTTTCATTGAAAGTATTGCAGGAAGTCAAAAGACCTGTCAACGGAATTAAAAACAGAATAAGAAATTTCAGGGAGACTCTGCATATCCTTTGCCAAAATCGAATGCTTCCCATTCTGTTTACTGATTGCAAACGTCTCATGTATAAGATTTCTACTTACTATCAATCCCAAAAGTTCTCTTAAATCCTTTAAGCAGGTTTATCATCTGGTCTATGTCGAAATTATTGACCGAATCGGCAAGTTGCTGACCATACTCTCTGATCCTCCCGTTTTCACTTTCCTTTCCGAATGCAACCAGTTTTTCGGCAAAAGCCTGGACATCGTCCATAGGCTGTTGCAGCAGTAGTTTCTCCAGGTCAGTCAGGAACATGCTATCAAATTCCGGCAACAGGGTCTTCAGACTTTCGTCGGCAGGGTAAACCTGTTCCTGAAGCGACTCTCCCGCCTCATCGCTGGAATCATGTTTCAGGTATTGCTTCAGCACGATTAAAAGATTGTCAGGCTCGATGGGTTTAAGTAAAACCTGGTCGAAGCCCTTTTCCCTGTAATTATTTCTTACTTCATCCATGGCCGAGGCTGTGGTGGTGATTACAGGGATATTCCTTATCGCTTCGTCAGTCCTCACTCGCTTTACGAACTCATACCCGTCCATCACAGGCAGCCGGATGTCGGTCATCACCAGGTTTGGATGAAATTCGTAAAGCTTTTCAAGTCCCTCTGCCCCGTTGAAACTCTTCACCGTCCTCAGTCCAAACCCACTCAGAATCTTCCCCAGGTCCTCACGGTTGTCGTTTACATCTTCAATGATCAGAATCAGTGCATCGTGGAATCGTACCCTGGCTGCATCAGCCACTGACGCGTCCACCAATTCGCCTGTTTCCGATGCCTTTACCATTCTAAACCTTACCCTGAAAGTACTACCTATTCCAAACTCACTTTCGACCTCTATCTCTCCTTTCATCAGTTGAACCAGTTTCTGCGTGATGGCAAGCCCAAGGCCTGTCCCTCCGTACTTCTTCGTACTTTGTCCTTTCTGCTGAGTGAAGGAAGCAAAAATCGTGTTGATGGATTCGTTTTTAATGCCAATTCCTGTATCTTCAACTTCGATAACAAGCTCCGATTCCAAGTCATTTGTATGAGACGATGCCCGGTTCAGTATTCTGAGCGTTACATGACCGCTCTCGGTAAACTTGACTGCATTGCCAAGCAGATTTATCATCACCTGTCGTAACCGTGTTTCATCCAGGTACACCAGCCGGCCGCCACTCGTCTCCAGCTCTACGCTGAACTTCAGCCCTTTCTCATCTGTCCTGAGCGAGAACATAGTCTCCATCTCGTAAGCCAGCTGCTCCAGGTTCACATATTCATACTCCAGTGATAGTTTGCCGGCCTCAACCTTTGAAAGATCAAGGATGTCGTTGATCAGCGACAGCAGGCTGTGGCTGCTGAGCTTGATGGATTTCAGGTAACTGAGATATTCTTTGTCTTTGATCTTCCGAAACAGCAGGTCGGAAAAGCCGATGATGGCATTCATGGGAGTACGGATCTCGTGACTCACGTTGGCCAGGAATTCACTTTTAGCCCGGTTCGCCGAATCGGCCTGCTCTTTGGCAGTTTTAAGCTCCTCGGTCATCACCCTAAGCTCCCTGGTCCGGTTTTCCACGGTGGTTTCGAGCTCAATAGCAAAATTCTCAACCCTCGACAAAGCACTTGAAAACATTTTGGCAAGCAACAGCACCTGGGCGAAAGCAAGGATTATACTGAAAGTCATATAAAAACTCAGGTTGAAGTTTGAAATGTTGTTAAGGAACAGTATCTGAGAGACCATTGTGGAAGATGAAACCAGCACGCCCACGAAAATGATGACAGCCCCTTCTCTTTTTCTGAGGAGTGCCATAAAGGAGGCGTAGGCCAGGTAGGACATAAACATGGTGGTAGAAACCTGGAAAGGAACAACCGAATATGAAAAGAGGGTAACCGGTGTCAATATCCCTATGGTAAAGAAAGTAATTGATGTCAG
>CAZPWZ010000001.1:0-65737 GCA_964590675.1 uncultured Draconibacterium sp. | reverse complement strand
AAGGCCGGTTCACATTGACTCCTCTTGTGAATTGATTGTTAATCGGTTAAGGGGGTGGATTAAACGGTGCAATGTGGTCAGTATGAACGGCCTGTCCAGGTGATACGCTATAATTGATAAGCAGAGCAACACAAATCTCATATAATCATCCCATTATGACTGGGTTAATAAACAACTTCATGCAGAAAAGGATTTTACTGTTATTATTAATTTTCCCGCTTGGATTACTTCAGGCACAGGATAAAAAGAAAGAGGCGATTTCCTACTTAAAGGATCACTGGAAAACTCCTGAAGACTATATTATCAGTATATTCAAAGACCATGATTACGTCTTTATCGGTGAGTATCATCGCATCAGACACGATGTTGAGCTGATCTCGGAGTTAATCCCACTTTTGTACAAGAACCATATTTACAATCTGGCAATTGAATTTGGTATTTATACAAATCAGTATTTAGTTGATTCCCTGATTACTTCACCGAAATTCAACAGGAAACTTGCCGACTCAATCGTGTTCAGCTATTATCCTGTCTGGGGTTATAAAGAGTACATTGATTTATTCGAAGCGGCTTGGAAGGTAAATCATGCCAACCCTAATGAAAAGTATAAATTCAGGGTGATCAGCCTAGGCTTCCTGTACAATCCTTGTCTAAAAAAACCTTTTGCAGAGAATGATCCAGATCTTTACATGGCGAATGTCATTTTAAAAGAATTGGTAGCAAAAAAACAAAAGGCTTTAATTTATTCTGGGTGCCACCATGCGTTTACTAAGTATCACCAGCCATTATACGATTTTGGGAAAGATACATTGTACGGGCTTAACCATACAAGAATGGGAAATATCGTCTATGACTCTGTTAAAGAAAAGGCATTTAATATTTATTTACATGCTGGCTGGATTTCAAGTCAAGGTTTTGACTCTAATTGTGTTCGACCCGTTAATGGTGCAATTGATGAGGTAATGAAACAGTTTACCAATAAAAGGGTGGGATTTGATGTGGCTGACACTCCGTTTGGCAAACTGACAGCCACGGACACCTATTATGCATTTGGTTATCCGGGCTTTACCTTAGACAAGTTTTGTGATGGATATATATACCAATGCGCATTTAAAGATTATGAACCAATCACCATGGAACCTGATTTTATTACCAGTACAAACATTGACAGGCTCAAATCTTATCTGACCTGTCTCAAACTACCTGAACAGTATATAGATTCAATAACACCACAAAATGCCAATGAAGAACTTTTTGAAGATATCAGAAATCATTTCAGCCATTTTATGAAGTAGACTTTGATCACTTTGAAAGGGTGTACCAAAGAAAAGAAATGACCAGGGAAAATATTTGAGATCGAAAAGGATTAGCCATCGGACCTGGTCATCGATGAATAATTTTGATTGGTTTTGTCAAATTAGTATCGCAAGTTCGATTCTTTATAACCAGATACAGTGAGTTCAGTTTGTGCTTAACCGGGATGGAAAAAGAGAAAATGTGTTATCTTTGTGAAAATATTAGAGATGATATCAAAAAATGAAATACTTGCCTATCTGGCTGAAAACAAACCGACTTTTCAGGAACGATTTCATTTACTGAAACTGGGTTTATTTGGTTCATTCGCAAGAGAAGAGGCAAATGAAACAAGCGATCTGGATATCATCATTGAACTCGAACCAGGGACACAGGATATTTTTGAAATTAAACAAGAACTTCGGACTACTCTTGAACAGCAATTTAGCCGTAAGGTCGATATATGCAGAGAAAAAGCAATTCGTCCTATTTTCAGACCTATGATCTTAAACGAGGCTATTTATGTTTAAAGATAATCTGATTGTGCAACAAATGGTCGAACTGATTGACAAGATCATTGTGTACTCAGGTGATTTTGATTCTGCCGAGAGTTTTGTCAACGATTCAAAGTCTTATGATGCCACATTAATGAATTTTATTGCCATAGGAGAACTCGTAAATAAACTATCTCCTGAATTCAGGATGAGACATGAGCAAATAGATTGGAGGAAAATCAACGCATTTAGGAACATTATTGCTCATGATTATTTCGGCACTGACGAAGAGGAAGTTTGGCAAATAATTCAAAATCATATTCCGAAGCTAAAAGAGGATCTCATGGGGATAGTTTGACGACTGCATTACCACCCTTAAATCGATTTTATTGGAAAAGCCGGAGGTCTTGACCACCCTCTGCCGATTTTTGCTGACCACCATATCTTCTTGACAATCAACAAGGAGAGGCGGTCAGAGTGCTCCGGCGAAGACTGGTCAAAGTGTCCGGCATGTCCAGTGTGTGTGCATTTCTCTTTTCATTTTGAGTGAAATTTTACGATTGTCAGTATTTAAAAACTCGTAAATTTACCCCTGCACTCCTCTTAACAGAAGACAGACCATTCTTGGATTATTATGAACACTGAAAATGCCATAAATAAGAGAATGAATGATAATACAGCTTTTGGTAAACCCGATATTGTGTTTAAGCAGCTCAAGGTTGCATCCTGCCCCATGATCAGAAATATCCTCCTCCTGTTCCTCTGCCTTTCGCTGGTAAAAATGACGCACGCGCAGGTGGGCATCAACCATGACCAGTCTGACCCCCATCCGGCGGCCATGCTCGATGTAAAGTCTGTCACGCGGGGGTTTCTGCCACCGAGGATGACCACCGGGCAGATGAATTCGGTTATCACCCCGCCGAACGGACTGATCGTTTACAACACCGACGTCAATTCACTTTATTGGTTCGACGGGACGGCATGGAAAAAATTCAACGAGAACAGTTTCACCGAGACCGACCCGGTATTTCTGGCTCACCCCTCGGCAAGCATCACCACTTCGGACATGCTGAACTGGAATATGGCCTTCGGAAGTCGTATCATTACAGTCGACGCCGCTTCGCCACTTGTCATCACCTTCGCGAACAACACGCTTTCCGGCTCCCTGCCTGCCGCTTCCGCTCTTACCGGCGGGTACCTTACCGCCTCCGACTGGAATGCGTTCAACAGCAAAGTATCGAGTCCCTGGACCAGCAATCCGTGGGGTATATCTTATCCGGCGGGACAGGTGGTGATTGGCTCTCCCATTGCCGATCCATCGGCGGCACTGGATGTTTCGTCATCCGCCAGGGGATTTTTACCTCCGCGTGTCGCACTGTTGTCGGTCACCGATCCCGGCCCGGTTACTTCACCCGCCACCGGACTCTTTGTTTACAACACGGCCAATGCCGGAACTCCCCCCAACCAGGTCATCCCCGGTTATTACTGCTGGAAAGGCACCCGGTGGGTGCCGGTGATCATCCCCGATGGCAGCAACCCGGGAGATATGCTCTACTGGAACGGGATAAGCTGGGTCATCGTGCCGGTGGGCAGCAATGGACAGGTACTGACCCTGAACAACGGGATCCCGGTGTGGGGTGGCGCGCAGCTGCCCCTGGTCATCACCAACGCGGCCACCTCCATCCTCGCACTTTCGGCAGTATCCGGCGGTTTCATTTGCAGTGACGGCGGCTCCCCGGTCACCGAACGGGGCGTATGCTGGAATACCATTCCAAACCCCACACTGGCCAACAACAAGGCATCTTCGGGCAACGGGCCGGGCAGTTTCAGTGTCACCCTCAGTACGCTGACGCAATCGACCGGCTATTACGCAAGGGCTTATGCCACCAATGCCCAGGGAACGGCCTATGGCAACGAGATTACATTTACCACCCTGTCGGGGTCGGTCACCATCACCACCAACAGCGTGACTTCCATCCAGGCCCAGAGTGCAATGAGTGGCGGTTATATCAGCAGCGACGGCGGGGCGCCCGTTACCGCGAGGGGGGTATGCTGGAATACCTCGCCGGGACCCACCATCAATGATTTTAAAAGCACCAACGGGAGCGGGACCGGTTCCTTCAGCAGCAGCCTCACCGCACTGTCGGCATCGGGCACTTATTTCGTAAGGGCCTATGCAACGAACGCAACGGACACATACTACGGCAACGAACTTTCATTCACGACGCAGAGCGGAGTTGCCACCGTAACGACTACCGCCGTCACCTCCCTCATGGCCCAGACCGCATCTTCGGGCGGGAGCATCACCAGCGACGGGGGGTCGGCCATCACAGCCAGGGGAGTGTGCTGGAGCACCACAACCGGGCCCACGGTCAGTGATTTCAAGACCGTCAACGGGAGCGGCACCGGGTCCTTCACCAGCAGCCTTACAGGACTCAATCCATCGACTGTTTACTACCTGAGGGCCTATGCCACCAACGGGACGGGGACATGGTACGGGAATGAACTCGTTTTAACCACCCAAAGCGGCGTGGCAAACCTCACCACCACCGCGGCAACTGCCGTCATGGCCCAGACGGCCACCTCCGGCGGAACGATCTCCGGCGACGGAGGTTCCACCATCACAGCCAGGGGAGTGTGCTGGAGCCTGACTCCGGGCCCGACCGTCAATGACTTTAAAACCACCAATGGAAGCAGCACAGGATCCTTTACCAGCAGCCTGACCGGTCTTAATCCCTCGGCAACATATTACCTGAGGGCCTATGCCACCAATGCCATCGGCACCTGGTACGGAAACGAGCTGAGCTTTACCACACAGAACGGAATCATCATCCTTTCGACAACGGCCGCAACAAACATCTCTTTCTACACGGCCACCTCCGGCGGCACCATCACCGGTGACGGAGGATCGTCGGTGACCATACGCGGCGTATGCTGGAGTGTCAACCCGAACCCGACCACCGCGAACAACATCACCCTGAACGGATCAGGCACAGGCGCCTATACCAGTTTGATGACCGGGCTGGCCATGAACATGGTTTATTTCGTCAGGGCCTATGCCACCAATGCCGTCGGCACCTGCTACGGTAACGAGATCACCATCCATACCAAGGATTGCAGTATATTTACGGATCCGAGGGACGGACAGTCGTACTCGGCGCTGATGATCGGCAGCCAGTGCTGGATGGCCGAAAATCTCAACTATGGCACGAAGATCGCCGGTGTGAACGAACAAACGAACAACGGGATCGCCGAGAAGTACTGTTACGACAACCTCGACGCCAACTGCGATGTTTACGGGGGCATGTACCAGTGGGGTGAGGCCGTTCAGTACATCAACGGGGCTAGCAACACAACCTCATGGAGCCCGACGCCAACCGGGAACATCCAGGGGATCTGTCCACCGGGATGGCATGTGCCGAAGGATCCCGAATTTTCCACGCTGAGCGGCTCGATCGGGGGCTCCGGGATCGGCGGGCAAATGAAAGAGGCAGGCTTAGCCCACTGGGCGCCCCCGAATACCGGCGCGACGAATTCGTCAGGGTTCACGGCACTCCCGAACGGATACCGCTGGGTCGACAATGCGTTTCACGCCATCTTCACCAGTTGCCAGTTCTGGACCGCCACGCAAACCGGATCGTATGATGCCTATTACCGCAACTTGAACTACCAGAGCGCGGATTTCTACCAGTTCCAGTTCGAAAAAACTTGCGGCGACGGAATTCGGTGTGTCCAGGATTAGAAGGATTTACAATTGGCTTCATCGAGCTCCGATTTTTCCAATATGATGGAATAACTTAATAAACGCAGTATACTCTTTATATGGGAATCGATCTTAAAACGGTTAGCATAATCATCGCACTCATTCACCTGACGCAGTTTATCATATTCTACCACCTGTACCGGGTTGTGAAAGTCTATCAGGGAATCGGATGGTGGCTTTTATGGTGCGGCCTGGAGATCCTGGGTTTTACAATGCTCTTCCTTAGGGATTTCACTTTCATACTCCCGCTTGTTATCATATTCCAGAACATTTTCATTGTAGGCGGAACCTACTGTGTTTACATTGGGGTGATGAGATTTTTCGGAAAACAGGAAAACCGAAAGCTGATCCTCGGCTCTTTCTCCGTTTTTTTAATTCTTCTTCTTGTTTTCCTCTTTATAAAGGATGACATTGTAATTCGTTCTTTCATTATAAGCATTACGCTCAGTTTTACAGGATTCCTTGCTTCTTTTGTATTATTTCAAAACCAGATAAAGTCTATCAGGGTCACCACAAGGTTCATCGCCTTCATTTTTCTTGTTCATGGGGCGATCTTCGCTGTTCGTGCCTTTTTGATTCTTGCAGGTTCACCCATGGAAGAGGTTTTCCGGAGCACCCCGGTAAGTCTTCTTGCATATTTTGACGCATTGATCGTAGGACTGGCATGGACTTTCGGTTTTCTGGTCATGGTCAACCAAAGGTTGAATGCAGAAAAGTCTGAGTCCAGTGAACGATTCATTTCGATCTTCAATACGAGTCCGGATGCAGTAGCGATCACGAGTCTTTCCGATGGTGATATCTACGAGTGCAATTCAACCTTTTTAGCGATGTCGGGCTACTCAAAAGAAGAAATAATTGGCAAATCCAGTCTGGGCACAAATATTTGGCATGATTCCGCAGATCGGGACCGTATCATTACGCTACTGAAAGAAAATGGATTTTCCGATAACTTTGAGGCGGAATTTCAGAGAAAGGATGGCAGCACGTTCACAGGGCTGATGTCGGCCCGCATCATTAACCTTAATGGGAATACCAGCATAATAAGTGTGACAAGAGATATCACTGACCGCAAGCTGGCTGAACAGGAAATCAAACGCAAAAATGAACAACTTTTTAGTGCAAATGCTGAAAAAGACAGGTTGTTATCCATAATTGCCCACGATTTGCGGAGTCCTTTTACTTCATTGCTGGGCTTTACTCAATTGCTGGATGAAGAATTACCAACACTAACCCGGAATGAGGTTCAAAAGATGGTGCGAAGCATGAGAAAATCGACCCTTGACTTGTACAGTCTGCTTGAGAATTTACTGGAATGGTCATTGATGCAGCGGAATCTGATCAGTTTCAATCCAGAGTGCTTATCATTGAGGCAGGAAATAATGGATACAATCGGAGTACTTGCGGAAACGGCGAACAAGAAAAAAATTGGAATCAGCGATGACATTCCTGCCGGTATACAAGTAATTGCCGACAAAACCATGCTTGATTCCATTCTTCGGAATTTGATTTCCAATGCTATAAAATTCACGAATGAAAACGGGCATGTCTCTGTTATGGCGGAGTCGATGCCCGACTCGTCTGTTAAAGTTTCCATTTCAGATACTGGAATAGGAATGAGTCAGGCAATGATCAGAAGTTTGTTCCGAATAGATGTGAACACCAGCCGCAAAGGCACAAATAATGAAGCAAGCTCAGGCCTGGGTTTGATGATTTGTAAAGACTTTGTCGAAAAACATGGCGGTAAATTTTGGGTTGAAAGTGAAGAAGGAAAAGGAAGTACCTTTAGTTTCACTATTCACAGCTTTATTCTTTCACCCCTGGCTGTGCCTATATAGAAATCTTTGTTTTTATAAATAAGTACTTCGCCAGGCTGTTTGTAACCTATTCCGGCATCTATTCCAATGATTTTATTGCCGTACAGACTTTTAATTGTTTTAAAAGTGGTATGTCCGACTATTATATGTTTCTTGTTATAAAACCTGAGAATGGAATCTGATCTGCTTTCACTGAAAGTTGAATCCTCGAAGTATCCTCTATACCACAAAGGCCCATTTTTTCCACTGAGCAATGTCACCTTTATATTTTCGTAACCCGGAGCAATTTCTTTCCCTATAATTTTGTTTGAATATAAATTGTTGACTTGCTTCACAGTCAGTTTCATTTTTACCAAATCAATTGAAATACCGGCATGAACAAACAGGATATCGTTAATAGAAATCATAACGGGTTGCAGGCGTAACCATTTTCCCAGTACGGAATTTTCAGAGTACAGGTCAGTGTATTTGGTACCGGTTAATTCTTCAGTTTTTTTATATTTTTCGTTAATGTAGTTCAGATCGCCGCTGAGCACCATGTTCTCGTGGTTCCCTAACAGTACGTGAACCATGCCGCCTGCCTTTACAGCTTGCTTTTCCAAATTGAAAAGAATCCAGAGTAATTCTGTAACCATATCCCCTCTGTCGAAAGCGTCGCCAAGAAATACAAGATGTCCCTTCCCGAAGTTCCAATTGAGGTTTTTATCTATTATTCCGTTGATAATTAATAAATTAATAAAACTCACATATTGGCCATGAACATCACTGATAGCGAAAACACTATCAACTTCACTGAAGGTTTGACTATAATCTGCCTTTTGTGAATAAACGTCAAGCAGGTCGTTATAACTACATGATAAATGAATGACTTTTTTAATCTCTGAGAAATTCCCGGAAGAAATAATGTATTCTCTCAATACATTATTTTCAATCATTCTGGCTTTAAGCGTATCATTTATATAAAAAACGTAAGGACCATCATTGATCGGTTTATCAACCGACCTGTCCTTAGATACTGCAGGTAAACTGAAATTATAAAGACAAATTAACAGAAACAGTATTGATTTTTTCATATTCCTGCGACAATTTCTGATATTCATTGATATTGCTAAAATCAGAGATCCATACTCAGCCGGGTTTCAGGTTCCTGATGTTGCGCCTTGCAAAACAAATCAAGCTCTGCATTACCGTCCACTAAATTTATTTTACGGATCCGGATTTTCTCAACCTTAATTCCCGTTCTGACGGAAATATCCGCAATCAAGTCGTTCAATTTGTCAGGATTGAGTAATTCAATCTTATCGTACAAAAGATCATGCTTGCTCATCAGAGGGTCATCCCCAGGTTCATTTTCTTGCTTTTCCTCAGGTTTCTTATGCATCTCAACTTTGCCGGAATTCTCTTTGCCCTTTGTTCCGAAAGAGATTTCCAGTAAATAGATGGTTAAAATTACGATTGAATTAACGATTATCGTCCCTCTCACAGGTCTTGGATAATCCAGCAATGCATTAATTGCTGAGATGCCAATCACGGTGAACAGGTATGCCATATCCCGTATTGCCAAATTTTTTGTCCGATAGCGGATAATGGAGAAAACGGCAAAAAGTCCCAAAACCATTCCCAACTTCATTTCCACGTCTTTAAGCACAATACACAGCAAAAAAATCATAATTCCCATCAGGAAAAAAGCAAAGGGATTCCCCTTTTTATCCATGTACCTGCCGTATATCAGACTGATAATTATGAATAATACCGCAATATTGATCGCTAACCGCGCCAGGGACTCAATTAAGAATGCATCCGGGGTGATAATTGTTTGCGTCGTCATAATGTTTTGGTTTTATTTGTCAGAAACTCTTGCATTCATCGAGAAGGGTTTTAACTATACTGTTACGGTCATCAAAATCAGCATAAAAACTATCCAGGTATCTGATCATGGTTGATTTCTCTTTTTCGCTTAGCAATTGAAAATCATTGATCACCTTATAGAACGCATCTTTTTTACCGGAAAATTCCTTAATTGCGTTCATAAATACATCTTCTGTCCTGCACATCCCTAAATAACGCCGTTCACGAACCGATGTCAAGCCAAGAGGTTCATAAGGAACGGCATAATCTGCATCCACCAGGCCCGAATAATCAAAGTCATATGGTACTGCTATTCCAAGTGCAGAATTATTGAAATCAAGTGATGACAATACTTTGCAATTATGCTGGTTGGGAACTGACCAGTCGGTGTTTCCTATCATATAATTGAAAATCGCCATCCTGTCCATGATTCGGGGGAAAATATTTTTCTGTGATAAATATAATGAAGTTACCGGAACGCAGTTGATCCGTTCAGCAAGAATCTCCACAGGTTCAATAAAGAAACCATATGCATATACAGGGTCGCTTTTTTTATACGTGTTGATGTATTCGATTCTCACTAATCTTACCCGGAAGCTTGAATCGGTGAGAACGTTAAATAATTTGTAGATCAGGTATTCTTTAAACAGATAATCTGTATTCCCCTCTTCGCAATGAGTAACCAGTTTAAGTTTTTCTATCTTTCTCAGGTCGGCGGCCTTCGGGAATTCAGTTTTCCTGAAATTCAACCTGATAGGCGGGAAATCACAATACCCGTTGCGCATTTCTCCCCGTGACTTAAGTCGTATCTCCTTATTTATTGAGTCTTCTTTGCTAATGTGATAGGTCAATATGGCTTTCAGATATTCATCCTTTGGTTTTTTTCTCGTATAATGTGTAATATCGAACCGTAGGGTGAGATTCAGTATTTCGTCCTTTGTAAAAAGGCCGAAGTCCTGGTTTAATGTATCGACCGCGTCCAGCGGATGGACAATGGTATCGCTCTGGCTAAATACCGGGAAAATCAAATAAAACATCAAAACTGTTTGAATAAAGATGAATTTTTTCATATGATTCAGTCTTTAGTTTGACAATAAATGGTCAACGAGTTGAATGTTGACATTTTTTCTGTCGGATAATTTATGTCAGAATAAGCTGGTAGCCATTTACTGCACGCCGGACATGGTTTGGGTAAATGCTTTTACCTGTAAAAATAATTATAAAAACATTTTGTTTAGAAAAAAACAAATAAAGAATTACTTGAGGAGAGGCGGTCAGCGTGCTCGTGCGAAGACTGGTCAAAGTGTCCGGCATGTCCAAAAACGGAAAAGTTGCTTTGAAAATCTATTTATGTGGAAAGATTTATTAATTTGCAGGGTAATGATTTCCCCCGGGGATTAAATCCCACTGTAAAAATGAAACCCACCACCGAAAACCTGATAAAAATTGTCCTTGCTACCCTGCTCTTAGTATGCCTTTTCCAAATGCCTTTTGGCTATTACCAGCTGGTCAGGTTTGTCGCCGTTGTCGGGTTTGGCATCCTCGCATATTACGAATATGAAAGGAAGAACATTCCGGTGGTCATTGTGTTTATTGGATTGATGGTCCTGTTCCAGCCCCTTGCATCAATTCCTCTGGGCAGGCAGGTTTGGATTATTGTTGATGTGGTTGTGACGGCGGGGCTGGTTGTAAGTATATTTTTACAGAAATCCAAATCTGATTAGGTCAGGTAATTGACGCGGAATTGTATTATAGTGAGCTTATTGAATAGAAAAGATATGAACTTAAAAACATTTATAAGAAACTCGGTTATGGGAATTCTCGGTATTCTATTCGGTTCATGTTCCACTATTCCAGAGGGAGTGGTTGCAATAAAGCCATTTAACAAGGAGAAATATCTGGGCAGGTGGTATGAGATTGCCCGCTTCGATTTTAGATTTGAGCGAAATTTAAATAACACCACAGCTCAATATTCCATCAACGATGATGGCACCATAAAAGTCCTTAACCGGGGATATAATTATGAGAAAATGAAATGGGAGGAAGCCACTGGAATCGCAAAATTTGTTGGAGGATCGGATGTTGCCATGCTGAAGGTGTCATTTTTTCGTCCGTTTTATGGAGGGTATAACGTGATTGCCATCGACAATGATTACAAGTATGCCCTTGTTTGCGGCAATAAATTGAGCTATCTGTGGATACTATCACGTGAGACTACAATACCTGAAGATATAAAGCAGAACTACATCGCCATTGCTAAAAAGTTGGGATTTATCACATCAGCCCTGATTTGGGTTGAACATGATAACAAATAGACGCTGAGCCCACGACAGATATATGAGCAAATGAGAAGTTAATCGGGTTGTAGTTGCAATGAAAAGATCGGTTATTCCAGATGTCTTTTAGAATACGTCCACCTGTGACTTCTCTGATACCAACTCAGAAACTTGTTCAATAAAGGTTTTGAAGTATAATGTTGAATTATGGATATTTACAACATCTTGGTTTTCATATAATCGTATATTGAACTATTAATATCCTGAATTATCTGATAAAATTGGTAATAACCTTCTTTTCAGTTATTGGCGGTTGAATAGTACCTGAAGTTGCTTCTTTCATTTTCAATAGCCAAGCCATGTTCTTGCCCAAAACATGCATAATCTGCACACCTTCACCATCTTGGGATACTTCTCCAGCACTTCTGCCATGAATGACATTCCAATAGTTGGCGGTAGCAACAACCATTTCGGCGTAGGTAAGATAGTGGTACAAATGATCTAAGGTAGCCGACCCACCAGTTCTTCTCACAGCAACCACTGCTGCTCCAACTTTGTGCCGTAAGAGGTTCCCATTTGATCCTGAAACATAGAATAACCTGTCTAAAAAACATTTCATAGTGCCGCCAATACCTGAATAATGGACAGGAGAGCCAATGATAATACCATCAGCAGCTTTAACTATTTGTATCCATTGATTTAGACCATCTGCTCCAAGGCTGCATTTTTCATCTCTGGTTTCTGCACATTTACCACATGCGATACATCCATGAATCAGTTTATGTCCGACATGCAAAATCTCGAACTCAATACCATTTGAAAGAAGTTCATCACCGATCATTTTTAGGGCATGGTAGGTGTTTCCTTCTTTTCTCGGACTTCCGTTTATTGCGATTACTTTCATGAGATTAGAGAATTATAGTTTTGTTTTTCAGTTTCACGGCTTTTTCTTCATGAATCTGGCTTAGAATTTCATTCTTCAGTTTGTCATCGAACTTGACGGCTGGAGTTACTGTGGTTGTTTCCACGTGCTCTTCGGTTTCAATGTTGTATTTGGGTATGGGGAACGGCATAGGGCAAATTTATGGAATTTGCGTTGATCCTCTCTGAGATGCTATTACAAATTCTACATTCCTGTAACTATTGAAATTTCTATACCTTTGGCTTCCATCCGGGAATAATGAAAAAGAAACTGTCTGCAATAGGGATCCTGTGTGCAGGCCGATGGCCTTAGCCCTGGCCAGTAAAAAATGATCATCCTTGTAAATTGAATGTTAGCTGGTTAAATGGGTCAGCCTAAACCGGCGCGATGTGGTCAGGATGAGTGGCCTGTCCATTGGAAAACAAATTGTGCTTTTTAATAGGATTAGCACCCTGTTTGATGTATCTTTACAGATTGAGAATAAATAACTTATGGAAGACATCGGGAAAACAAAGGAAGAACTCGTAAATGAACTTCACGAATTCAGGAAGGAGTATGACGCACTAAAAGCATCATACAAATCCGATGTCACCAACCGAACCCGGGTGGAAGAGGCATTAACTATTTCTGAAACCCGTTATCGCCGTCTTTTTGAAACAGCGAAAGATGGGATCCTCATACTCGATGCAGAGACCGGAATGATTGTGGATGTAAATCCATTTTTGATCGAATTGTTAGGATATTCCAAAAACCAATTCATTGAAAAATCAATCTGGGAAATTGGATTTTTTAAAGATATTGTTGCCAATAAAGATAATTTTCTGGAATTACAGGAGAAGGAATATCTCCGTTACGAAGATATGCCCCTTGAAACAGCTGACGGCAGAACGATTCATGTTGAGTTTGTCAGCAATGTTTATCTGGTAGATCATCTGAAGGTAATCCAATGCAATATCCGGGATATGACCGAACGGGTGAGGGTTGAACGTCTTCACCATCTTTCCAATGAAATACTGGGCGTCCTCACGAGTAATATCAGCCTGGACGACAAGATTGCCGGTGTTCTCAAAACCATCCAGCAGGTAACCAGGTATTCCGCTGTTGGAATGCGCCTCAAACAGGGCAATGATTTCCCCTATGTCGAACAGTCAGGTTTTTCCGAAGATTTTCTTCTGACTGAAAACTCGCTCACGGTGCAAGACAGAAACGGCAGTATTTGCCGGGATGCAAATGGTGACCCTCTGCTGGAATGTACCTGTGGTTTGGTTATTTCAGGAAAAACAGATCCGTCGAACCCGCTATTTACGAAAGCAGGAAGTTTTTGGACAAATGACTCATTTCCGTTATTGGAACTCACTGCGGATGAGGACCCCAGACTTAATCCACGAAATAAATGTATTCACTCAGGGTATGGATCTGTGGCACTCATTCCCATTCGGACCAATGAAAAAATAGCAGGCCTTCTCCAACTCAATGAAAAGAAAAAAGGAGCCTTTACCAGCGACCTGATCGCCTTTTTTGAGGGTATTTGTTCAATTATCGGAACGGCACTGATACGTAAACAGGCGGCAGACGAACTGCGCAGAAGCGAGGAACGGTACAAAAGGGCCCAGGAGGTTGGTCATATCGGCGGTTGGGAATATGATTTGGAAAACGATATCTTCTGGGGTTCGGATGAAGGGAAAAAAATTTATGGTTTCAATTTGGAAACTGACGTTTTTACAGCCGAAGAAGTTATGCTTTGTGTTACTGACAGGGAACGGGTCAACCAGGCAATGACCGACCTTGTTGAAAAAAACAAGCCCTATAATATCAAATTTGACATAATTCCCCGAAACTCAACTGAAAAGATTACATTAAACTCAATCGCTGAATTGGTCAGGGATGTGAATGGCAACCCATTGAGAGTTACAGGAGTCATGCAGGACATCACTGATCGTGAGAAAGCAAACGAAGAACTGGTCATCGCAAAAGAACACGCCGAGCAAAGTGACCATCTGAAATCAGCTTTTCTTGCCAATATGAGTCATGAAATAAGAACCCCCATGAACGGTATCCTGGGTTTTGCCGACTTGCTTAAAGAGCCCGGACTTACCGGTGAAGAACAGCATAAGTACATCAGCATCATTGAGAAAAGCGGGGCCCGCATGCTGAACATCATCAACGACATCGTCAGTATCTCGAAAATAGAATCGGGACAAATGGAAATTTCTATTTCAGAGACGAATATTAAAGATCAGATCGAATTCATTTATACTTTCTTTAAGCCGGAGGTTGAGCGCAAAGGAATACAACTTTTCTTAAAAAATTCCAAGTCTGCAATAGAAACAATCATTCAAACAGACCGGGAGAAATTGTATGCCATTTTAACCAATCTTGTTAAAAATGCGATAAAATTTACGCGTGAGGGATCCATTGAAATTGGATATGAACAAAAAGGGGAATTCCTTGAATTTTTTGTGAAAGATACAGGTGAGGGTATTGGCCAGGAACAAATGGAGATCATTTTTGAAAGGTTCAGGCAAGGCAGTGAGTTGCTTACACGAAATTATGAAGGAGCCGGATTAGGGTTATCCATTTCGAAAGCGTATGTGGAAATGCTGGGTGGGAAAATCTGGGTTGAGAGTGAGTTTGGGAAAGGTTCAACATTTTATTTTACCATTCCCTGGGTTATTAAGCCGGAAGAAAAAATGATCATACAGCATGTTGTTTCGGATGATAGGGAAGAAAATCAAATTAGAAAGCTGAAAATATTAATAGCCGAAGATGATGAAACATCTGCCATGTTACTGACAGCAACAATCAACATGTTTGTCAAAGAATTTTTAAATGTAAGAACCGGGTTGGAAGCAGTTGAAGTGTGCCGGAATAATCCAGATATCGATTTGATCCTGATGGATATAAAGATGCCCGTAATGGACGGATATACGGCTACCAGGCAAATCCGGCAATTCAACAACGATGTGGTTATCATTGCACAAACCGCCTTTGGACTTTCCGGTGACCGGGAAAAGGCAATAGAAGCGGGATGCAATGATTATATTCCAAAACCTTTCAATAAAGCAGCTTTAATTGTATTGTTGATGAAACTATTCCAGATTAACACCGATAAGCCTGAAAAATAGACCTTCAACGATCCGGTTGAATAATTGATCCAATGGACAAGCCGGTCACATTAACTACCCTTCGCCGATTTTAACGGACTACTTCAACCTTTTATTAATCAATGGATAGGGGTGATCAATTTGCATTGGCCAGAGATCGTAAAGATCATTGGCGTATCCAGGCGTAAATGACCATCATAATTTGACGACAGTTGGTTTATATAACCAGTTAGTCACTACATTTACATCATCAACCTAACAAACAAAGCACAATGCGATTACGACTCTATTTATTGCTTGGAACTCTGACCTTGTTTTCTTGTAATCTTTTTGCAGGTAGAGTTGATGAAAACCTTGCCAGGCAAGTGGCGGTCAACTGGTACCGTCACTACGCACCACAGTCAAAAAAACAGGCTGTGATCACTAAAACTATTCCATATACATACAATGGCAGGGAGTGTTTCCACATATTCTCATTTGATAAAGGCGGCTTTGTGCTTGTTTCAGCCAACGACGCGGTAACCCCCGTGCTGGGCTTCGGGTTTAATCATTCGGTTCCCGATTCCATCACCAATGAAGCAGTGAAAGGGTGGTATGATAATTATGCCCGGCAGATTGATACGGCGTTTGTGCTGAATATCCAGCCGGATGCTTCCATGTCAAAATGGAATGAGATCCTGGCGAACCGGTTTGCCCCGGCGACCGGAGACAGTGTGGGGCCGATGCTGACCACGACGTGGGATCAGGGGTGTTACTACAATGAATTGTGCCCGGTTGATGCATCCGGGCCTTGCAGCCACGCCTGGGCCGGATCCACGGCAACCGCTGTTGCCCAGGTAATGAAATATCATACTTACCCTCCATCCGGTATCGGGTATCGCGAGTATTACTCTTCGAAATATGGATACATTACCAAAAACTTCAGCCATCCGATCCGTTTTGATTCGATGCCGAACGCACTCACCGGACAAAATTCCTCTTTAAGTGAGCTGCTTTTCGATATCGGTGTTGCAGGATCAATGCAATATAATTCCAGTGGATCGGGAGCATATTTTTCAGATGCAGCGTATGGTTTGATTCACTATTTCGATTATAACCCGACATCGATCAGGTATGTGAATTCTGCACTTTATACCATGGAAGAATGGAAAAACCTTTTAAGAACAGAACTCGACAGTGCCAGGCCACTTCTATATGAAGGGAATGGGATGTGGGGTTCCCATGCTTTGGTATGTGACGGATACACGGGTGATTATTTTCACTTTAATTATGGATGGTCTGGAGCCTACAATGGTTTTTACCTGCTTGAAACACTTCCTTTGTTTAACTCCGGCAATTTTGCCCTGATTGGCATAATGCCGATGCACTCAGGCTTGTCTGCTGATTATTTGACGATTGACAATGCCGACAGTTTATTGACAATAAGGTTTATTGATTTTAGTAAGGGAAACCCGGAAACATGGCAGTGGGACTTCGGAGATGGATCAACAGACTCGGTTCAAAACCCCATTCATCAGTTTTCTTCTGCCGGAACCAGGACGGTAAGCTTGATCGTGACCAAAGCGGGTTTAGCAGATACAATTTCTAAAAACATTTTCCTCCCAGCATCATTCTCAAATATGAAAATCAATGCTGCAATAGTTGAACAGGGCGATCTGGACTGGGGTGATGCTGAAAATGATGGAGATATGGATTTGCTTGTTTCTGGCATGGTTCAGTTTCAGGGAATAAGAGATTACATGACAGTTTTATTAAGAAATGAAGGTAACGGGAATTTCACACCTTTGCTGATTAACCAGCTTGCCTCAAACGAATCGCACTGCAAGTTCATTGATTTTAACAAAGACGGACTGCTTGACTTTTATTCCAGCAATGCATTTTACGAAAATCAAAATGGAACTTTTAATAAAATGGATTTTCAAATCACAACGCCTCCATGGGGTTATAATCCTGTTTTTGATGACCTTGATAACGATGGAAACCTGGATTTTCTGTCGGGCAATAAAGTTTATGAATTTCGAAACGGCAAATTCACATTTACACAGAATCTGAATGGAACGGCATTGGCAGTTGCCGACTATGATCGTGACGGAGATAAGGACATCCTTACAACCAGTGGGGTTATGAAGAATGTTTCCGGATTTTTTTCAATCATACCGGGATTTTCTTTTTCTCCTGTTTATGATGTTATGAATGGGACATTGCAGGATTTTGATTTTGACGGAGACCTTGATCTACTCGTTACCGGGTATAATAGCGGAAATGATATTTCGAGGGGGATTTTCAGGAATAACAACGGGGCATTCGATTATGTCAACTATGGTGAACTTGGCGGCAATCCAGGACTGTTTGAATCAATCGAATGGGCGGATCTTGATAATGACGGCTTTCTTGATATCGTATATTCAGGATCAAATACCAGGATCCTGAAAAACAACGGCAATTTGTCATACCAGCTTGATAGTTCCTTTGTGTATCATTACAACTCAAATGGAAAAGTAAAATGTGGGGATTACGACAATGACGGAGATCTTGATTTTGGATTGTGCCATCTTGTGAATGCAAATGGATCAAATTATCCATTAATCCTGTTTAGAAACAACAGCCTGGATACAAATATTTCGCCCTCTGTGCCCGGAAATCTCGCATCAATTGATTCGGTTAATTCCATCCGTATAAGCTGGGATCCCTCAACAGATGATCATACCCCTGCGGCGGCAATTTCTTATAATATTTATATACAGCGGGCGGCAGATTCCACAACTATCGTATGCCCGATGGCTGATCTGACGACCGGAGAAAGGCAGATTGCAGGAAATGGCAATGTTAATACAAATACATCCTGGAAAATACATAATCTGATCAACGGGAAATACTTCTGGAATGTGCAGGCGATAGATCAGGAGTACAAAGCCTCAGCCTTTGCCCTACGGGATAGTTTTCTGATTCAGGGGAATAACCTCTCTCCTGAAATCAGTTCATTCAAATTGAGTGCAATAATCAAAGATACCCTGGCTATTCAGGCCGGCAATTTCCTGGTGAATTATCTGGATCCGGAAGAAGATTCATTGCACACGGTAAAGATCACTCAGCTGCCATTGTTTGGAGTGCTTTATCTGAACCAGGTAGCTGTCGAATGCGAACAGTCAATCTCCATAAACGATCTGGGGTTACTCCGTTTTGTAACAGATTCAATAGGAGTGGATTCCCTGAAATGGAAGGCCTTTGACGGCTCTTCTTTTTCTGAAAAAGCCGCGTGCGTGACTTTTGAAAGTTTTCTTTACAAGGAAGCCTTTTCATTCCCTCTGACCAGTGAGCGTATGAATAAAATAGCCGTTGGGGATGTAAATCATGATGGCAAAATGGACGTATTGACAGGAAACCATCTTTACTCATATGACAACGGTAATTACAATCTGATTATTGATACCCTTTCAGGGAATGGATCGAATGTGGTCATGACCGACATTGATAATGACGGGGATCTTGATATCATTAACGGAACCAGCATTTATAAGAATACAAACCTGGCCTTCACTTTAGAGAACATGTTGCCTGCAAACAGCATAATCTCGGCCAGTGTGTTTCCTGCTGATTACAACAATGATGGGATGATCGACATGCTTATAACCGGGCAGCTTAACGATGCAAATTCAGCCTTGTACACAAAATTGCTCCAACAAACAGATACAGGCTTTGTCGAAGTTTGTAACGCTTGCTTTCCCGGATACTATTCATCAAGCGCTGCCTGGGGAGACTATAATAACGACGGATTGCAGGATTTTGTTCTGATGGGAGCGACCTCCTACCAGGGATGGGGTGAAACGGGGACACTAACACTTTACAGGAATCTGGGTAATGATCAGTTTGCCCCACTTATTATCGATGCAAACGGATACTGTCGTGGGTCAATTGACTGGGGAGATTATGACCGTGACGGAGATATGGACCTGCTTGTTTGCGGCAGAAAAGATTTCGCAGGGGCACTCCTCGATATTTACCGCAATGATGAAGGGCATTTTACAGAAGTCCTCCTGCCATATTCAGATGGGATGCATTATATCAGGGATGGAAGCGCAAAGTGGTTTGATTATGATAACAATGGGATCCTTGATATCGTGGGAACAGGATATGCTACCCTGGTCTGGAGCATGGAGGAACGAAACGTTTCGTTTGTACTGAAAAATACAAATGGATCATTTGCGTCAATGAATGACGGGCTTTCAGATCTTGCATTCGGAAATATTCTCTTTTGTGATTATGATGCTGATGGGTACAGTGATATTCTGGTTTCAGGTGAAGACAGAACCGGGACATCAGTCATAAAAATGCTCCGGAATTTTCTGGGAATCGAACCAGCTTCAATAAATACTTGTCCAACTACCCCCACAAATCTCAATACGCAGCAGTCAGGCGGCAGCATGAATTTATCATGGGCCAAATCTACTGATGCCCAAACGGCCCAGGATGGCCTGTCCTACAATCTACGCGTCGGTATTTCATCTGACAGTTTGCAAATAGTTTCTCCCTTATCTTGTTTGTCAACCGGATATCACAGAGTTATGCAGAATGGAAACACCAGCATGAATAATCAATGGCATATCGACAGTCTGCCAGCCGGCACCTACTACTGGAGCGTTCAGGCAATCGACAACTCCTTTGCGGGTAGCCCTTTTGCTCCGGTACAATCCTTCACAATAATCCCGGCTGTGCCTGCCAGTATTATTCTCACCAATGATACTGTTACTAATGGAGAGGCCAATTGCTATGATGCCACCCAAACCATTACTGTCGCCGGCAACGGCACCACCTTCCTGGTTAAAACTGGTGGCATGGCAACAATGATTGCTGGACAGAACATCATATACCTGCCGACGACAACTGTTCAATCCGGAGGATATTTGTGGGGTTACATTGCACCCGCTGGCCCCTGGTGTCAAACACCTTCAATGCCAGCAGTTGTAATGGCTGAAGATGAAATCCCAAGGAGCATTCAGCAATCATCCATCAAAGTCTATCCCAATCCAACAACCGGCACTTTTATTCTGGAGTTAACCAATGATGCTGACCATGTCAAAGTAGATATCTATGGAATTTGGGGCGAAAAGGTGTTGAGCACTGTATTAAGCGGAGATCGCAAGCATGAGTTCTCATTATCCGGCAAACCAGTGGGAATATACTTTATCCGCGTTGTCTCTGGCGACAAGGCTGAAACTGTTAAGATCATTAAGCAATGAAATCCTATCGGTTAGTCTTCGGATTTTTGCATTCCTCAATAAGTACCACTTCGGTTCGGGTGTCATAATATTTGTTCTGCAAATCCCTACGCTCCTCAATCAGAGTGATGAATTTTTCGAATTGGTCCAAAGGGATTACTGTGCAGGCCGATGGCCTTGACCATCCCGGGCCAGTAAAAAATGACCACCCTTGTAAATTGAATGTTAGCTGGTTAAATGGGTCAGCCTAAACCGGTGCGATGTAGTCAGGATGAGTGGCCTGTCCAGACAAGGGTCAATCTGCGCCCGGCTTACGGCGTCCCGTGTCCCGTGTCCCGCGTCCCGGTTTATAAGATGATAAAGAATGTAGTCCCTTCCAGCTCGGTAGTTGTAAAATCTACTTTTCCTCCAAGGTACTGTTCACCAAGAATTTTCATGCTGTAGGTTCCGATACCCCGCTGAGCGCCTTTGGTGGAAAATGAACGCATAAACACCTGCATCTCAATGTCGCGCGGGATGAATTTTGGGTTTTGGACGGAGAATTTTACTTTTTGATCAACGATACCGGCCGCCAGGGTGATAGTCTGCCCCTCCGTGCTTGCCTCAAGTGCATTTTTGACCATATTGTTTAAAATGCGACGCAGAAGTATGGGATCGGTATCCACGCTTACGGCGGCTGAGTTTTCACTGATCACAATTTTTTTACCTTTCGCAACATCGAGAAATTGAAGATTATTGGCGATCTGATGAATGAAATCCAGGGAATCAATCGGTTGAAGATTCACAACCAGCTCATGGTTTTCAGCCTGTGTAATCAATCTCTGGGTCACAATTTCGTCAATAATTTGTTTGCTGAGCGATGAACCCATTTGTATAAAACTGCGCTGCTCCGCTTCGTTTAGTGATTCAAACAGCTCAAAAAAACCCTGTACCCCCACGGCAGCATTCATAATATCATGAAAAAACATCCTTTCAATGATCGCCCTGCGTTTTCGATCCGAAATGTCAGTGAAGGAGAATATGGTGTAGTCCGCATTTTCATGAACAAAAGGAGCCGTGGTAACTTCGATATCGAGGAATTTTTCACTCCCGTTGACTTTTTCGCGTATCCTGCTTTCCGTAACTGTTTTTAATTTTGTCTTCTGAGATTGCAAGGTCGCATTTACCGTACCACAATACCGGCAATGTTCAGTGGTTCCGCATCCTCCTTCCTCCTGGAAAGCATAACGGCAACTGATAGCTTCACCAAAGCGCTTGCCAATAATATAGTCCACACTTTCCACTTTTACTGATTTCAGCATGGTATCGTTTGCGTATACGATTTGCCTGTTATCATCAAGAATAATCGATGCAAATGAGATCGAGCAAAAAATGTCATTCAAAAAGGAAATTTTATCGAGACTGATCCTGCTTTTTAAAAGACTTTCAGATGAACTTCTGGCTGCACTTGCATATTTTGTTTCCATGATTGCTTTTTAAGATGCATATGATCGACAATTTCCCAATTCTCTGGTGCAAGTCTACGTTACTTTACATATCTCATGTTACTGTCCATATACACATAAACCAATGTCTCCTTACCTTTGGAAAGACTCAGCGAAGATGACCACTATGCCTGGATTTCCGGAACTCAATAACTAACAGGGATCACGGACACAATAATGCCACCCCCGGAACAGAATTGCCCGCCGTTAACTGTTATAACCCGCACTTCCATACCAGGTGTGGCCGGAGCTGAATGACACCGGATCACAGTATGGTTGGGGTCATTGTTAAAAATAACATCACTGTAATCATTATTGCATTGAGTGCCGGCACTCTGTATTGTGCCTATTTCGCCTACCGCGGGCACATAGGTGGTTTCGGCCATGGTACCTTTGATTTTCTCTTTGTCCTGAGCCGTGAACTTTGGCATCATGATCAGGGTGAAAGCAAAAGCAGAGATTACAATCCCTGTAATCAGTCCGGACAGAAACAATTTGTTTGTTAAAAAGCTGAAGTTCAAATTTTTCATGGGAATAGTTTTTGTCAAATACGAAGTTATGACAAAAAAGTTGGTTTTAAACCAAAAAAAAATGGTGTGAATATTTCACCCCATCCTTTTCACATAATCTCTCCAGAATTCATCCACGATCAAATCCCCGAACCCCTGGTTCTCAAATTTATGGCAAAAAGCTACCCGGTCCCTGATCAGTTGACCTTTCGCAATTCATATTTTTTTCGTGTCTCTGCTTCCTTACGCAGATCAGAAATATATATTATAGTTCTGCCGCCATCAAGTATTACCGGGAATAAACCCACCACTGAACCAGTTGCGAGTTTTGATTTGGGCACGGTGCCTTGATGATTTGATATTTTCAACCTGTTGTCAATTACATCAGCTGTCGTTACAGGCCGGGCGTTTTTCATGGCAATTTAACCTTTCATTTTCTTAATTTCTGCTTCAACTTCTTTTTCCCCTTTGGAATAGAACTTTTTTTCGTCGGGCGAAAGCTCATAGAGCAATCTAAGAAACTCTCCGGCGTGCACCCGTTCTTCGTCTGCAATGTCCCTGAGCACTTCAACGGCAAGTTTGTTGTCGGTCGACTCGGCAAGCTGCACATATAACTGTATCGCTTCGTACTCTGCGGCAACCATAAAACGAATTGCTCTGACAAGTTCTTCGTCCGTGAGCTTCTTTTTATTCGCTAATCCTGAAAATGGTGATCCAAATTCCGGCATAATAATTCTCCTTTCTTTATTTTTATGAATACTGCATAAAGGTGCAATCCTTTATTCAGCAAACCATTTTACAATTTTTAAAACAAGATGCATCATTCACACACTATCCCGATTGGGGTGTCTTATATTCTTTCCGACAGAAGTTCTTCCTTTTCATCAATCGGTTTTTTACTTCTCAGGATCATGACATCCGCAATAATCGCAGCGATTAACATCACAGAGTCCTGGTAAATGCCCAGTTTTATTGCTGCAATAAATCCGATTGCCGCCCAAAGTGATGGAATGATCAACAGGTACTTTGAAAACTTTTTATCACACAAAAGCAGGAAACCAAATGTCAGGATAAGGGTGGGGCCTGGTAATCCGATAGAGAGAGTCCGTGATAAATCCGGTTCAGTGAGGTAACCAGCCACAGGATAGATTATCAATCCGTAAAGGATGAAAAAATATCCGAAGTACGACTGAATTGAATTTTTCAATTCAAATTTCAGGTTGTACAATAAAGCGCCTTCCCATAATAAAAACAGGCCCTGCAGGATAAACAGCAATCCAAATCCGTAGGCAACATTGCTGATTCCGGAAAGGAATGCAAAGTGATAACCAATGCCCATCCATAACCACAGAACGCCAAGGATAACGGTCACGAATGTATCCTTATGCCTGATCTTTGTTCCGATTGCGATAAAAGCCAGGATGCACAAAAGAAAGAGTATGATCTGGACCGGAAAAATCGCATGATTATACTTTTCAAAAACTGAGAAAAACTGTTCGGTTGTAATCGGGGTCTTCATTGCTATTGCCTGTAAATGAATCAATCCAATAAAAATCTGTCTCACTTCCGTTCACTTCCGTGGTAATCATTTTTTGAAATTAAGTTGTGAATGGAGTTACACGGCACAAAGGTGAGTCCATTCAACCCGGAAAGCATTACACAAATCCGGGAATAAGTTACATCATTCACACATTTCCCAGGTAAATAAGCCGCATGCAACAAATTAATCCTGGAATTCAATGCCTTCGCCTGTGGAAAAACTTTTGTAACGACCAGGTGTCAGCAATTCCGGCGATTTTAACAAGCACGAGTGGATTGGCGTTACTGCTTCCGGAAACACGATTGTTATCTATGGCACAAAGTACTGCTACATGGTCAGTACCGATGGAGGAACAGCCAGCTTGCGTTGGCTGTCGGAACCCTGGCAGGATGGCCGCCGCACGGAACGATCCTGAAAACCCTGAACGGCGGAACAACCTGGGCAGTCAAACAGAGCTACACTGTTAATCTGAACAAAGTAACCTTCATCAAACAGTAAACAGGATGTTTCATCCTTTCCGTGGAACTGCATTTCAATCCTTCTGTATCCGGTTTTTTATAAAGTACTTCAGTTTTACAGTCCGATATTTGACTTCATAACAATTTTGAGCCAGATTCACATCAACCAGGATCGTTCCATCCTCATCGGTCGATTCGGGATCGGCAATAAATTGGTCGGGAACATTTCCTGCTTTGTTTCCTCCTGCAATATATTTGTTGGTTTGAAATACTGTTGGGTGAGCGGAGAGTTTTTTGTAACACTGCAAAGTAACTTTCCGGGGATGTTGAAACCCGTTATGTGAACCATTGGAGATGATGATAACAGTCGGATTTAACTCCTCCATAAAATCACAATCCGAACTCAGGTGTGAACCATGATGATCGGCCTTGCAAACATCCACATCCGTCACCAGGTCTTTTTCTGCAATCTTTCTCTCGGTACTATAAGCGATGTCGCCTCCGGTAAAATATTCGAAATTGCCAAATTGGAGCAGCAAGGCTATACTTTTATCATTTTCATCTATGCCATTGCCAACTGAAGAATTCCTCGTGACACGCTCATTGGAAGCAACGCAGGTTATCTTTACCATACTATCAAGATCAATACTTTCTCCGGGATCTAACTGCTGGGCTTTAAATCCAACATGATGTTCATAACTGTTAAAGGATTTTGAAGGCGTTTTAAGTTTTATATATTGATCTTTTTCTCCCCGATCAAATACTTCAACAATCTTAAACGTCCCACCCTTTGCTATCTCGTCAATGCCCCCCAGGTGATCTTCATCATAATGAGTACAAACAAAAACATCAATTTGTTTGATATTTTCCTGTTTTAAAATCGCTTCGATCTTGTTTCCATGCGGGTTCTTACCAGAATCGATGAGCAGAGTTTTCCCGTTGGGGGCAATAATCAGCGTAGCGTCGGCTTGTTCAACATCAATCTGGTATATTTTAAGATTTTGTGCGTGTAACGCAGGAACGATGACCATTCCTGCAATGAAAATGAGCAATATGAATTGTTGTTTGAATGCCTTCATACCCAATATTTTCTCATTTATTCTTGTGTGCATTCCCATTTGTCTGCCTGTTAAATGACAAGCACAGAACATATGTAATGTAAATGTAAAAAAAATACAAGCAGATAAGACCTACCTGGATAAATCGCTGCATCTGACCGCTCTCTGCCGGATATTATTGACCATGCCATCCTGTTAACGATCAATGCCTTTTGGGTGGTTGATCAGCACCGGCCAGAGATGATCAAAATAATCGGCCTGTCCAATACATCGAATACTTTTAGCCGTAGAAAATTGACCATAATAGTAAATTGATGTTAATCGGTTGTGGTTCAACAAAATCGACGAAACATGGTCAAGGGGACTGATTTTTACAATCTGGCGCAGTTTTAACTATATTAGCACTTGATTATCATTAATAACAATGTAATAAAGTTTAACTTTGCTTAAGGCATTCTAAACACACGGTAAATGTTAAAAATGGTCAATTAACTTTTGGGGGTCAACTTAGAGTTTAGAACAGGGGTCAGTTAGGACAGACTATCCAGATAAGAGTGCCAAACACAACGAAAATTGTGATGAACGTAGATGCAATTAAGACAATTGCAAAGTTTTTAATTTCTCTGGAAAGAAGCGATACGGCAGGTGTTTATAGATGACCAACAAAACATGATAGACCTTATCGGAGATATACACGGATACGCAAACAAACTTGAAGAGTTGCTCCTGAAGTTAGGATATGCGAAAAAAGGGGGAACTTATGCCCATCCGGAAAGAACAGTTTTATTTGTTGGTGACTACATCGACAAGGGTCCTCAGATAAGAAAAACTCTTGAAATAGTGAAAGCAATGGTTGACAGTGAAAATGCAATTGCTTTAATGGGAAATCATGAATACAATGCACTTTGTTTCCATATGCAAGATACTGAGGGAGGACATCTTAGAAAGCATTTAATTAAAAATATCATTCAACATTATGAAACACTCAAACAATTTCAGAACAGACAAGAAGAATACGAAAAATATGTAGATTGGTTTAAAACATTACCTCTATTTTATGAAACTAAGAAGTTCAGAGCTGTTCACGCCTGTTGGGACAACAATAACATTCAATATCTTAGAAGAACTTTAATAGACGACAGACTGCCTGACTTCCTTATTGCTCAATCGGCCAAAGTCGGAACAACTTTAAATGAAGCGATTAATCAAGCATTGAAAGGGAAAGAAATGAAGATGCCAGACGGACTATTCTTTAGGGATATAGATGGGACGGAAAGAAATGAAATTCGAATTAAATGGTGGGAAAGTCCATTTGAAAGGACTCAAAACTCAAGAAGTGCTGAACCCGTTATAGATTTATCCAAAGAACCTGTTAATAGTGCTGAATTTGAAGCCACTGATTATTATTCTCCCAATGATAAAAATGTTTTTTTTGGTCATTATTGTCTGAAAGGAGAACCCTCTGTATACAAAAATAATGTTTGTTGTTTAGATTATAGTGTGGCTGAAGGGGGTAAACTAATCGCTTACACATTTGATGAAGAAAGTAAGCTTGATAATAATAAGTTAACTTATGTTTGAAAGAATTCAATCAGCATAGCAACTATCCAAGGGACAAATATATTATTATGAAAGAACATAAGGATTCCAATAAAATGATATTCCTGCTTGGCGGGCATGATCTTGAAATGGAGGAAATCAAGAAGATGCTCAAGGGTAGCAAGGTTGAGGATAATGATTTGCAATGGGACAATGCCCCATTGAGTAGTTATGCATCTGTTTTTAATGATGAAAATGTGTTTGTTGGCATTGAACTTAAACAGGATTGCCCCCTTCCAAAGCACTATCGCGAGATAGATCACCATAACGATAAAAAAGATTTACATTCATCTATAGAACAAGTTGCAGAACTGCTCGGATTTTCGCTTAACCGGGATCAGCTTTTGGCTGCAGCAAATGACAAGGGTTATATACCTGCACTCGAAGCCATGGGGGCGACTGAAGAAGAGATAAAAAAAGTCAGGTATGAAGATAAGAAGGCACAGGGTGTCACTAAAGAAGATGAACGGTTGGCAGATGAATCCATACAATCACACTCCTTTAAAATAGGCAAAGTAACAGTTGTCGAATCACTTACACCACGATTTTCAACGATTACCGACAAGCTTTATCCATTTGATGAATTGTTTATCAGGCATCAGCAGAGTTTTACATATTACGGAAAAAAAAGCACAGAATTAGGTGAAAAGTACCAATCTCAGATTAAGGAAAATAAAGCATATACGGGGGGAGCAAATCCTGGCTACTTCGGGTTGGATGCAGTTAAGTGTGCTAAAGAAGAGGCATCGTGGATTAATTCTGAAATAATTGATTATATAAAAGCATTGGAAGCAAAGAGTTATCATATATTCATGTTTCCATTTCGTTGGGAAAAACCTGAAAATCCAAAAGAAAAGAACTTTACCAACAAATTGACATGGGAGAATATAGACTCGAAAAAGGATAAGCAAAGCGGTTCAAATAAAGAAGATGTATGGGTTCAGGCATCTTCTTCCGGCAAAAAGGATAAAGCAGTTGAGCAGTATAATGAACGAAATTATTTTTATGAATTTATTCATCCCCTGATCTATAATACGCCGAAATTAATATGGGGAATCAAACATTATGAAAGAACGGAAACTCATGATAGACAATTATGCTATGAAATTAAAGTCAGAGGTATTGATCAACCGTTCACGCTATCAATCGAAAAATTATCTCTTGACTTTTTTTCCACAGGTACGGGTATTTTAAGTTTTCATTTGATCAATACACAATATTCACATTTCAGCGATATTAAAAAGATCAATCATTTTGGACGCAGAATTTTTCCTCCGTTTATTGACAAGATATCGGGAGTTGAGCAGCCAAAAAACTTTAATGAAATAGCGGACGAAATAAAAATTACCGGTCTTGATGGAGATCCTGTAAGATACAGGGAAGATTTTTCAGAATTTGGAGTATCAAAGTTCTGGCAACCGGCCCGATTCATTAAAAATCTTTTGTTTGACTTTAGGGAGAACCTTTACCCTCAACCCGTGATTGATGACCGGATGTTCACTATGTGCTGGGCGATTAATGACGGTCACGCGGAAATCAGCAAAAGTCCCCAGGAATATGAAAAATATTTGAGAAGTGACGCATGGCATGAGTTCATTTTTATTGACTCTGGAGATAGTACGTGTCAGAATAGAAGAATGCAGGAAAAATTATTGAAACAACATACATATCCAAGATGGCAAAAATACGGTACCCTGTTCGGTGTTACTCGTTATTCTTTCATGGTGCTAACAGCGGATAATTCATTTTCAAGGAATGTGTTACTTACTCATTTTAGGACATTGTATGAAAAAATGGTTATGTTGACATTGTTGCAACGGGCCTCAATTTTAAGATTTTCATCTGATATTGCTACATTCGGTGATGAGTTTGATTCAAATAATCTGATTGAGAAATTTACAACAGTTGACAAATTATACAAAGGATATGTACAATATATTAACAGGATTTATCACCATGAAATTTCAGCACAGGAACAAGGTATTGAACTGTATGATATGTTGCAAAAGAGTTTGAGAATTGAAAGGCATGCAAAAGAAATAAAAAAGGAGATCAGGGAATTTTTCAACTACATCAACTTAAAGAAAACGGAGCAAATCAATAAAAGCACACGTCGACTTTCTATTCTTGCGGCTTTAATCGTTGTTCCGACATTTCTTTTTAACTTATTGAATAATAGGTTTTTTAAAGAATTGCCTGCATTGGATTCTATTCAATGGATTGGATTCTATAAAGATAGTGTCCTACTGCTCATTACGATTGTGTTACTGAGTGGATTTTCGGCCATTGGTTTCTATAATTTGGATAAAACAATCTATCTTAAAAAAAATCAAAAGACATATTTTAAAATCAAAGGAAAGTATCTTGTCTATTTTTCTGCAATTTTGTTACTATTATATATACTTTCCTTCCAGTTTTTTATCGAGAAATGAATTTTTACCAAAACCGCTTTAAGATGTCTAAGTATAGTTTCACTTTAATTCAACATACCCCGATCATCCATCATCTTGGATTGGAGTCCTGGTCTGGATTACAGTCCAAAGCAATAACCCCGATGCTAAATAGATTTCTTGCAGAAAGGAACACCGGATATAAGGGGGAAGAAGCCGAAAAGGCATTCAGGAATAAGTTCAGGGTAGCCTGTGGTATTTGCAGGGATAAAGTATGGAATGCGGGGGCATGCGTACTGAGCCAGGATGAAGATGGGGAGACGGGCAAGTGCAGGGCGGGTAAAGAAGGTGGTTGTGAGTTTGCCGGCTGGTTCCGAAACAAAAAAGAACTGGAAAACATCGCTTTTAACTACAATTTGTCATTTGAATGCAAGGTGGACGAAACAGCCTCATATCTCGGAAAGACGATGATGCAGGACCGTGCTCATGTTCTTTATGAAAACCGGCAGGTACATGGTGCTATTTCTTGCTCGTCAAAAGGGCTTCAGAAATTTATTGTGGATTCTCTTTCTGAGTTTTTCATCCTTACTGGTTTGGGATATAATAGCTCAAAAGGGTTTGGCTGTTTTACTCTGAAGGAGTCAACGGAAAACGACATTAAGAAAGTTTTATTTAAGTATTTTAATTCTGATAAGGAAGAAGAAAATTCGGATAAAATTGTTTTCTGCCATAATATTGATGAATTGGAGATTTCTACATTGTGTACAACACATCTCGTGTCTTTTTGTAAGAAAGAAGAGGAGTTGAGTATTCCAAATGGATCTTCAAAGGAGGAATTCCAACGCTTGAGAGACATTATTAATTCTAAGTATTGGGGATACGAGTTAAATGGCGAATGGAAATTTAAGGATAAGATAATTGTTGAACATCCGACAAATATTTTATTCAAAGATACATCTCATCATCAAAAAGAGATTTCAGAAAAGGCACTTAATGATACCAATTATTATTTTTCATCTTTAGAACAAATAATTACGGATCACTGGAAACTACTTAAAAGCGGAAAAAATAAGCCATATAAAAAATCATTACTTTGGCAATATTTCTGCGGACAATATGGCAATACTACCGGTTGGGAAAAAAGGTTTATTAAAGAAGCATTGAAAATTGACCACGAGCAAGATTTTAAATTACTTAAAAGAAATTTAAGAGAAAATAATGGTGAAATGCGATTTGAAACAGATCCACCTCATCCAACTTTTTATCAATTTTTCAGAGTACTGTTAGGCCTGGCGGAAAAATATGAATATCGGTTGCTGGATAGAAAATGGATTAATAATAAACAAGAAATAACCATTTCTGTGAAACCAGAGAACAAGGATATCGAGCGCATACCATCACCTGTACAATTCAAGGTGTTTTTTAATACGATTTTCATAATTGTTGATTCGGTAAATGAAATCCTCCGTGATGCAAGGTTTGAATTTATTTATAAAAAGAACGCCTTGAATTTTAAGGGTTTCAGCAGACTTGGAGTCGAAATCCCGCTGCACGGATTAAAAGATTGCTTTGTTGAAATTCTTACAAACACTAAAAAGTATGAAGCCGGACACCCTCTCTGTGATAAATACCAGCAATTAACAGTACAAGAAAGCAAATGAAAGATTATCAAAGCAGGTTCCCTAAAGATCTTTAAAGGAAGTAAAATATGAGCGAATACATCGGATTGACCATTGGTCCCATTTACCCCACCCTGAAGCAGGCACGGCGAACCCGCGAACTCTGGGGTGCCAGTTTCCTTTTTTCTTCCATCTTTAAACTGGTGGTATTGCGTCTGAAAAAATGGGTCATCCTGCCTCATGTAGAGGATGCAATATATCCTGTTGGCTTATATCCCGACAGGATTATCCTTGAAATGAATAAAAGTGGTGAAAAACTGACCATCGAACGGATCCACAATGAAATCAAAGAGGTATTCACCGAGATTGCAGCAGATTATTGTAACATCTTTAAACATACCGAAAAATCCAAAAGGGAGGAGGTGCTTAAAACTTTACAAAACGCCATCCAAATTCATGGTTACAAAGCCAAAATACCAAAAGGAGAAAACATCATCCTTAAGCTCTTTACCCAATTAGACAACATGGAGCTCTTCAACCAGATGCCTCCTATTAACCAGGTTCTTCTTGAATACCTTGAAAAAGTAAACGAAACTATCTTGTACAAGAAGAGCGGATGGCCGCAAAGTAAAACCCTTGAATCTTTATTTGAAATTTCGGCTGTATCTCTTTCCGGCCACGATAACTTCATGCCATTTATAAAAAAGCATTTCAGTGATGTTGATCGTTACGAGAGAACCCAATCTAAAGAGATAAAAGAACGCCTTGAACAGTTTACCAATAACTGTAAAACCACCTTTGGTAAAGAGTTCAAGCCCTTCCACAAATATTTTGCGCTGGTACATGCTGATGGCGATAATATGGGCAAAATTGTTACCTCTATCGGACATGATGCCGATAAAATAATGGATTTCTCAGCAACACTTTATCAATTCGGTATTGCATCGGCGAAGATTATCAAAGCCTATGGTGGATTTCCCGTTTACATCGGGGGTGATGACCTGCTCTTCTTTGCTCCGCTTGCCAATCCCCATGGAAAAGACGCGAAAAACATCCTTGAATTGGTCCAAAAACTGGATACGGAGTTCGAAACCAAGCATAAAGAATCCATCACGAAGTTACTTGGCAATGAGATCGTGGATCCCTCCTTTTCCTTTGGGATTTCGGTGAATTTCTTCAAGTATCCGTTGAAGGAAAGTTTTGAAAACTCTTACCTTAATCTTCAAAGGGCCAAGTCGGGACAATTCAAAAAAAAGAATTCACTTTTCATAACCCTGCAAAAACACTCTGGTCAACAAATCGAAACAGGCTTTGAAAAATCAGATCTCTTTTATTTGGGCAAAATCTTTCCATTTATTATCGATTTTCGCGTTGTCAACGAAAATGAAAAAGAGGAGTACAATTCATTCCGAAGAAAAAGTGCTGAATATCATCCTTTCCTGAAATATGCCGTTGCTTATGGTGGCACGGTGTCCAATTTTCTCGAGAAAAACTTCAGTGAACATGACTTCAAAAAGGCAGGATATTGGAAACGACTGGGTGAGGTTATCTCAGAAGCCTATTTAGCTCCATCCGAGGCCGATAAAAAGGCTGAGTTAGTCTATTTTGCAATACGTTTTATTGACTTTTTAAATTCCGAAACAAATGAGTAAATACTTCCTGGTTAAAGTAAAATTCACAGGTTCTCTCTTCTTCGGCCAGGGCCTTGAAGAGACGGGACCACTCGGAAACACCTCTAACTATTTTCTACATAGTAATTATTTTCCACAACAAACGGGTGTACGCGGATTCCTGCGTTATCTTTTACTGCAAATCAATGGTATTTTATACCCTGCCGGTGGGAAGATCAGTGATGAAGCGATTAATAAAGCTATTGACCTGATTGGGGAAAACAGCGAACAGGTAGGTGCCACCGGCCGTATTCGTGATATTTCACCGGTATTTCTTTTTCATAAAGAGACCCCACTCTTTTACCGCCCCAACGAGTTCGTGGAAACATGTAAAAACAAGTTCATCCCCGTTGCCTTAAGAAAGAATGTTGGGAAAGCGCATCTTTTTTTACAAAAGGATGGAAACGAAGGGGGAACCCCTGCTTTTTACCTGGATGGCTTCAATGCCAAAGAGGGATTTGCCGATGGCTTTACCGATTCATCGGGCATTTTCACCCCGCTCGTGGAGGTGTTCAAAAGGCATTTGATTTCTGGCAACCGCAACAGTAAGGATGGAACCCCCGATGATGAGGCCTTTTACAAGCAGGAGTTTCTTGTTATGCCAAAAGAATACTCCTTCGGGTTTTGGATGGAGGTGGATGAAATGGTTCCGGATGGATCTACATTGCCCGTTAACGAAAGTCGTATTTTTTCGGTGATGGGAAAAGAACAAAAAGAGGTATTGGTTCATTTTCAGGAAACAGATGAGATGCCTGATTTTCAAATGTGTTTACATGATAGTTCTCTCAAAGGGAACAAAATTTTACTATTGAGCGACGCAATGGTTTCAGCAGGTTTTGAAGAACGCTGCTTATTTGCAATAAACCAATTCACCCCTTTCAGGCACATACGATCTTCGGTAAAAAATACAACGGACTATGCCGCAATCAACCAGAAGGAATCAAAGGAAAGTGAAATTTCAGGGAGTACCCGGCGGTCAGAAAATAAGTACATGTTGAAACGAGGTTCCGTGCTTTTTCTGAAAGATGACGACACTTCATTCCTCAATAACGACGAGTTTAAGAAGATTGGATATAATTGTTTCACCCGAATAAAATAACTGAACTATGAAATTTTATTTTCTTCAAGCCAAGGCAATCGAAAATCTTCATCCGGGTCGGGCCAACGCTTCGACCGACAGCATTGATAAAGTAGTGCAACGAGATGTGGGGGGCATTCCATGCGTGGAAAGTACCAGTTTCAAAGGGGCCCTGAAAATGCATTTCGAGCAAAAACCATCTAATCAGAAGTTCATCGATGCAGCATTTGGAGCCGAGGGATTTAACGGTGCAGCGCTATCTGTCGGGCAGTACGGCCCGAAGCAACTTGATTTGCTGGCTATTCCGATACCCATCCATCCTGTCCCCTTAGGAATGAACACAACTGTTTTGGTAACATCCTGGGAAATCCTCGACCGTCTTTATGAAGATATCGATATTTACAAGCCTGATGCTACTGTTATGAATGATTTTCACAAGTTTTATATCAGTTTCAGGAATGAACATTATGTATCAGAAACTCCATCGATATTTGCTTATACAGGTTCAAACATCAATATAAATCGAATGACCACACTTGGTAAATTTGTCACACAACTCACTGAGGGTCCCTCGAAAGTATTGCCTGAGTGGTTAAGTAACGTGGTCTTTGATGAATCTGATACGGTAAAAACCCTGGTAATAACCCAGCCACATCATTTTGAAAAACTGACAAACGATGATGCCTTGCCGGTTAAACACCGGAATAAGATTGATTGGGGCGAGAGTAACAACCTTTGGGTTGAACAGTTTCTCCCCCGGGGAACAAGGTTTATCACGCATTTACGTGTACCGGATGTACTGTATAAAAAAGACAATTCAGAAATCGCCGACCACATTACCATCTTCGAAACTGAAGTGAATGGTAAATGTATCCAGGCAGGTGCGAATAAATCCGTGGGATATGGTTCATGTTATTTTAATATTCTTAAATAATCAATTATGCCATTCTCGGAAGAAATCGTAAAAACTGCTTTTGCTGTTCTGCATGAGTGCGAAATTGTGAAAGAAAAAGATCATAAATGGGGCATTCCGGAAACTTTTGACAATAAAATATCCGGGTTCCTCACCATGTTGCATTACTATGAATTGCCACTGGTGGTTTGGAATTTTGGTAATGGAAGGTATAAGTCGGATATAGAATTGTCAAAGGCCGTTTTGAAAGTTGCTATTGCTGAAGAGTTGATGCGATACGGATGTCCGGATTGCGAGAGTAGGCAAGGAGATTGTTCCTGCAACCGGAACATCCCGTCAAATATGTCATTACGACTTTTTGTCGAAAATAAGCAAACCAGGGGTGAGGGATGGATGGCAAGGGAACTCATTGAGACTGCATTGACCGTTCTGAAAAAAGCCGCCGGTGCCTTTACTCAGCTGGAATGCGAAGAACCCAAGTTGATCAGGCAAAAAAAGATGCCACCATTGGTTTCTCCTTCATACGAAGCGATAAACAAAATTAATATAGGCCAGTATTATTATACATATTACTATCCGAATACATTCGATGAACTCGACCATTGTGATACCAATTATTTTAAAAATCAGAATAAACTCATTTGCCTTCTTAATCTGACGGAATACAAGCAGGAAATAGGCGAATTACAACTGGACCAGGAGTTATTACACAGGAGTAATTTAATCACTCATTTCAGTTTCCTGGCGCGGACAACGGGTGACGGTTTTTTATCCGGGACAGGAATTCCGCATGATTTTGGCATCCCAACTCCGGATTCTCCGGAGAGGACACCTTTCGCAAAAGGTGAGCTATTATTGGGAATGTACTTTGATCAAACCTCCGGGTTGCCCGTATTGCCAGGAGAAGCGCTGAAAGGTGCTTTGCGAAGTGTTTTTGAGGAACAGCCAGAAATCATTGTTGAGATTCTGTCAGAGATGAACCTACTCGCATATCCGAGGAAAGAAAAGGGAGATGGCATTCTAGTAAATGATTTATTATATGAATTATTTGAGTTTCCAAAAGAGAATAAGAGGTCTGGTTCAGATACCAAAAAGATGGCCAGAGATAATTTTTTGACTTCGTTTCCTGTTCGTTCTGACAACATGGGTGGCAGGTTTCTAGGGATTGACAGTATTACTCCGGAAGGCCAGCCCCACCAAAGTCCCAAGGCCAGCATCCCCTTTTTAAAAGTACTACCGGGTGTTGTTTTTCAATTTAACCTTGTGCTGGTGGATGGGTTGATAAGTAAGGAGGATAAGTTAACGCTGATCAAACGACTGATCAGCGAGTTTGGACTGGGAGCAAAATCAAGGAGGGGATTCGGGAAATTCAACTTCGTTGATGATGTTTTATATCCTTAATTGACTGCTTACTTAAAACATGAATGCACCTGACAAGGAAAATATATAAGAATTATTAAGCAGCAAAGAACGGAAATTTATGGCCTTCGGAATCATCGACCAGATCATCGAATCGATTACTTATATCAGGCTTTTGATTACTTTCGAAGCCGATGAAGAGATTATCCTGCCCAGGTTCACAAAGGGGGCTACATTCAGAGGTTGTATGGGCGATGCATTTCGCAAACAGGTTTGTAAATTTGACACGATGCCCCCATGCGAACAGTGTAAAGTACGATTCGAATGTCCATTTTTTCAATTATTCTCCAATGAACTTCAAAAGAATCACCCAGGGTATGGAAGGTACACTAAACCTCCAAAATCCTATATCATTAACCCCATGCCCGATAACTCTGCCCAATTCGACAAGGGTAGCCGGTTCTGGTTCGAACTGATACTGATAGGAGAAAGCGCTGAAATCTTTCTACCATATATACCAGGAATAATAAGGGCAATGGGTGAAGAAGGAATCGGCAAAGGCCATAAGAAATTTCACCCGGTTGATCTCTCCTTTACAAATCAGTCAGGGGTTTTCGAGATCCTTCCTGCAATAGGGTTGCCCTTTGTTCATGCACTTTCCAACACCCGGGAACGAAGCCTCCACAACAAGGTCACGCTACATTTTGAAACGCCACTGAGGCTTGAGTCGAATGGAAATTACGAAGAATCAATCCCTGAATTTGATCGTTTTGCAAAAGCCATATTCAAAAGATTGGCACTTATCGCGACCATTTATTGTAAAATGCCATGGTTTGATATTGAAAAGTCCTTAAGTGAGATCGAATCGGGGATTAACATCAAAGATCATCACCTGGTGTGGAAAAAACACAAACATTTCTCTTCGGAAACAAGAAATTCCGCAGGTACTGAAACGAAAGAAAAAGCGAAATGGCTTAACGGTTATACAGGTAAGATAACCTATACCGGAGCCATTGAACCCTGGTCGGAGCTGCTTTGGGCCGGTGAGCGGATCCATGTTGGCTCCACCGCTACTTTTGGATATGGAAAGTTTCGGATTGTATTATGAATGACCCGCTTTTTCAAAAATTTTGCAGTAAAGAAACATTGAACCTGGCTTGGCAAAGGGTCAAAATGAAGCATACAGCCGGGGGCATTGATCATCAAACCGTAGAAAATTACCAGCAACATGCCGAAAAACAGATTGAGCAGTTAGCTGCATTGCTTGAAAGCGGCAAATATATTCAGCAGCCCTATTTAGAGGCTAGAATTCCGAAGAATGAGAAAGAAAAAAGAACCTTGGGGCTGCTTACGATCAATGATAAAATTGTACAAACGGCGGCTTCATTTGTGCTAACACCCATTTTTGAAAAGAGTTTCCTCAATGTCAGTTATGCCTATCGAAGTAAAAAGGGAGCAGTAAAAGCGATCTGTCGGGTACAACACTTAATAACAAAAGAGAACTTAACCTGGCTGGCTGTTTGCGATATCGACAATTTCTTCGATACGATACCACATCATCTTCTCTATAGCAAACTCCTCTCTTTTTTAAAAAGTCCCGGTATGGTAGAAATTATCAGGATGTTTGTTTCGATGGGGAGGGTGAATAGAAATTATTCCTGGAAAGACTCTACCAAAGGCATTCCTCAGGGAGGTGTGATATCGCCTATGCTTGCGAACTTTTATCTCTACCTTCTTGATAAAACCATGGTTGATAATCAGTTTGGTTATGTCAGGTACGCGGATGATTTCATCATACTTTGCAAGAGCGAAACGGAAGCTGTCAGGGCATTAAACCACGCAATTTCTGTTATTACATCACACCTGCAACTGAATCTTAATGAAGGAAGTAAAGTTATTCCAGTCGAAAAAGGTTTTGAATTTCTCGGGATAAGTTTTTCCGGGACAGGTTTATCACTTTCCGAGCGCAAATATAAACGACTTGTATCCAAAATGACCGAAGCAGCACAGATCGGAGAGGGGCTAATCACACAAAAACTCCACGAAGTATTGATAGGGATAACGACTTTTTATGCAAAGTTGGTCCCGCAGGAAACCTTGTGCTTGCTTGATGATGAGTTGATGTCGGTTCTGCGACATAAAGCCAATATTGAACATTGTACAGAAACTCAAATGAAAAAGGTCATCCTTGAATTAACAAAATTTGATTTCTTTGGTAAACAACATAATTTTAAAAAACGAGAGTACATTGAGTCTCAATTATCCATTAGGCGTAACCAAAAAGCTACGCTAAAACCAGCTAAACAATCATCTGCAGCCTTCAGCAGTGTAAAAGGGGTTAAAAAGCGGAAACGGGAATATCAGAAACTCGAATCCTCCGGTTTCGATCTTGTTGTAAATACACCATCCACCTGGATTGGTAAACAGGAGGGGAGGATTGTTGTCAAACACAAAGATGTAGTAGTTCAGGAGATTCCGCTGCTGAATTTGAAGTCCATTATTATTCAGGGTGAAGGCGTTGTTTTTTCGTCAAATGTAATTGCTGCATGCGCTGAATATCATATTTCAATCAATTTTTTAGGTCATGACGGGAAACCTTATGCAATCATTCATCAACCCGAATGGTTTGAAGAATCCAATGGACTTGCCCAGTTGAAAAGTTATTCAAATGGGAAATGCTTTTATCTTATCCGGAAAATTGTTCGTGCGAAAATATCAAACCAGGTCAACCTTATTAAATATTACGGTAAATACTACAAGAGCAGGATTACAGGCTATGAGTCGGCCGTGGTAAAAGCATGTGATTCAATGATAAAATATGCTGATGAAATATTGGCGCTGGAGGAAGAAGAACTGGATGATTTTCGCATGAAAGCATTTGCGATGGAAGGTCTTGCGGCGACGAACTATTGGGAAACTATGGCAATCATAATCAATACAAAGAACTCTTTTGAAAAAAGAGAACGCCAGGGAGCTACAGATCTGGTCAATTGCATGCTGAATTATGGTTATGGAATTCTGTATGGACGAATTACCGAAGCCCTGGTTCGAACGAGGTTAAACCCGAATCTAAGCTATCTTCACAAGCCCGAAAACAATCGGCCCTCGCTGGTTTATGATTTTATAGAAGAGTTCAGACAGCAGGCAGTTGACCGTCCGGTGTTTGCTTTGCTAATGAAGAATCCCAGGTTAAAATGTGAAAATGGGTTGTTAGATGCTTACACCAAGAAAATATTGGCTACCAAAGTCATTGAGCGATTGAATGGTATTGAATTATTCCGGGGCATTGAAATGAGGTTATTCGAGATAATTTACCACCAGGCCCGGAATTTAAGGGATTATCTTTTGGATTTAACACCACATTACAAATCCTATATTCACAAATGGTAGACAAGGAGTACTGGGTCATCGCATATGATATTGCTGATGACAAACGCAGGTCAAAGGTTGCCAAAACACTTGAAGCCATTGGCATGCGCATCAATTACAGTGTTTTCGAGTGTTTGGTAACACAAGGTCAGTTAATGAAATTACAAATCAGACTTAAAAATATGATAAAAGAAACGGAGGATTGTGTACTGTATTATTATCTTTGCAAATCGTGTGTACCTAAGAGGTCGGGGATAGGAAGGGTAAATGACAGAATGGATCAGGTGATTGTTGTTTAATTCATTTGCGAAGTTTATTATAAAACGCTTATTTTACTGGTATACAGATGACTAAACCAGAATTGCATGGTTTTATTCATAACAACACTTACAAGTTCTTTTCGCAAAACCAATATAAGAAATTATTATATTGGTTTTCTTGCGAAAATGGGACCATTCGTTCTCATCTAAAAGGAACAAAATGAGTTCTTTGACATATTGGAAAAACGGATGAATTTCGAAAATCACTAAAACAGAACATGTTATAATGCATTTGCGAAATCGAAATTATTTGTAATAGGCTATTATTCATAACAATAGAGCCATGATGAAAAAAAAGTGAGGGATATAACCAGAAAAATTGTCATATTTTCGAATATTATCGTTTGACTTTCATAATCTTTTGATAATGTGATTAAAAATGAATACTTTGATAAAACATGTTGCTTTTGATATTTTATAAATACCAGATAGACATTGTCTTATCAAAGGATTCCGTCCAAGGACTGCTGAAACGAAATTTGCTGTTGTTATTCTTTTTCTGGAGTATCTTATCAAAGGATTCCGTCCAAGGACTGCTGAAACAAAATAACCTGATGGCCTTTTCCTGGGAAAATCTGAACTTATCAAAGGATTCCGTCCAAGGACTGCTGAAACAAAAGTTTCCCAAATACCATTTGGATTGAAAACTGTTCTTATCAAAGGATTCCGTCCAAGGACTGCTGAAACGTCATTTTTTAGATTTGTGAATATATATAAGATCCTTATCAAAGGATTCCGTCCAAGGACTGCTGAAACGCATTGTAATCTTCTTTTTCATTGCTTTCGTTTCTTATCAAAGGATTCCGTCCAAGGACTGCTGAAACGATTGTGGATTTTTACATACAAATTTTTCTCTAACTTATCAAAGGATTCCGTCCAAGGACTGCTGAAACAGTTTAGGCATATTCTGCCTCGCCTTTCTGCTCAAAGTTCTTATCAAAGGATTCCGTCCAAGGACTGCTGAAACGGTTTTGGTTTGGTGTGAACTGAATTATATAATTTCTTATCAAAGGATTCCGTCCAAGGACTGCTGAAACGAATACCATACCGGATGAGCACGACGATAGAGCTTATCAAAGGATTCCGTCCAAGGACTGCTGAAACGGTCGTTTCCATCGATTGCATTTTTAATTGGTTTCTTATCAAAGGATTCCGTCCAAGGACTGCTGAAACGTTGTAGTAATCCATGGTGTCCTCCTCCAAATTTCTTATCAAAGGATTCCGTCCAAGGACTGCTGAAACTATACTTTTTGCATAGTTACTTCCTTTCTTTATTTTCTTATCAAAGGATTCCGTCCAAGGACTGCTGAAACGGAAACCACTTGTGCTGTAATCTTTCAATAACTTATCAAAGGATTCCGTCCAAGGACTGCTGAAACGGAAACCACTTGTGCTGTAATCTTTCAATAACTTATCAAAGGATTCCGTCCAAGGACTGCTGAAACAATTCGTTTCAATTTGGTTTCAATCTTCGATCATCTTATCAAAGGATTCCGTCCAAGGACTGCTGAAACGTTCGACTCCATTTCAGGTGATATGTTTTGTCATCTTATCAAAGGATTCCGTCCAAGGACTGCTGAAACGAACAGAATCTAGCACATAGCTAGCAAACACTTCCTTATCAAAGGATTCCGTCCAAGGACTGCTGAAACGAATAAAAAACTCATCAAGGGAAAAGTGATTAAACTTATCAAAGGATTCCGTCCAAGGACTGCTGAAACAGCGATAAAACAACATATGAATATAAAGAGCAAAACTTATCAAAGGATTCCGTCCAAGGACTGCTGAAACCAAGTGTGATAGATTCAGCATTACTTCTCTGTAAATCTTATCAAAGGATTCCGTCCAAGGACTGCTGAAACTTGCTCCATAATGAAAATTTAAAGAGATTTTTAACCTTATCAAAGGATTCCGTCCAAGGACTGCTGAAACGCCTGGAATACTTTTTTCATTTTTAAAAGGGTCTTATCAAAGGATTCCGTCCAAGGACTGCTGAAACGAAGCAGTTTCTTCCAGGTCGTCCCAGCGAAAACTTATCAAAGGATTCCGTCCAAGGACTGCTGAAACAAATTGAAACAGTTTTTTCATAAGAGCTTTTTTCTTATCAAAGGATTCCGTCCAAGGACTGCTGAATCAGTAACATACATTAGAAATAAAGTATGCTATAAATCTTATCAAAGGATTCCGTCCAAGGACTGCTGAAACAAAATGGAAATTTGTCAGTGTTTTCATTTTCTTTCTTATCAAAGGATTCCGTCCAAGGACTGCTGAAACGAATTTCTTTGTGCCTGGCGGAGCTCTTTACGCTTATCAAAGGATTCCGTCCAAGGACTGCTGAAACTTGATTCTAAACAGGAGTTTCCTTCGTAGCAAAAAATCTTATCAAAGGATTCCGTCCAAGGACTGCTGAAACTTTTTGCTTTATTTTGCCATCGGGATCGTGGACTTATCAAAGGATTCCGTCCAAGGACTGCTGAAACGTAATCTTTTTCATTGCTTTCGTTTATTTTGATTGCTTATCAAAGGATTCCGTCCAAGGACTGCTGAAACGACTTTTGTTTTCATAAGAACAGGTTTTAAGTACCTTATCAAAGGATTCCGTCCAAGGACTGCTGAAACAGAAAATTTGTCATATCGTATGGTTTTAAAGGTTTCTCTTATCAAAAGATTCCGTCCAAGGACTGCTGAAACGTAATTTAAGCGTTGTTAGAATTGTTCAGTAGTTTTCTTATCAAAGGATTCCGTCCAAGGACTGCTGAAACACAAACAAAGAAATTGTGTCATTTGCGTAAGACTCATATCAAAGGATTCCGTCCAAGGACTGCTAGAACGCTACTAAAAACAATTTCTCCATGTTCTCCTGTCTTATCAAAGGATTCTGTCCAAGGACTGCAAAGGAGACACGATAAAATCAGCAACTGGGAAAAAATGCTGAATCAAGTAATAAGTTCAATCTGACAAGTGGAATCAGGATTTGCGAAGGATTCAAGGCAGGTGTTGTATTACACCAAAATGTATCCGAGTATTGGAAATGTTGACTGGAAAATATATAAATTGGGAGCAGATTTAACTTCAAAACTTCGCTGATCGAAAAATACAAGAAATATGCGTGATATACTGATGATTGACGAAAGATTTTCAAAATGGCAGCCAGCTATTGAAAAATCTGCAACCCAATATAATTTTAATGTTACCAACACAGAAAGTATTGAGGATGGGTTGGAAAAACTTAAAGAGTATTCCAACAGCATTGACGCGGTTATACTCGGGTTATCATTTTCAGCAGGGAAAATGCAGGGTGTTGATGGGATTTTAAAAATAAGGGAATTTGATGATTTCATTCCGGTAATCATTCTGACTGGCGAAAAGGATGATCATAAAAGAATCTCGGAATGTATCCGGTTGGGAGCCAACGATTATTATTCCAAATCCGACCTGGATGGTGATCTTCTATTTTTGCAGATTGAAAAAGCCATTCAACAGTCGGTTCAACGAAAAAAGCTTTTAAACTTAACAAAAAGTGTAACCGACCAGCATGCGGTAATCCCTTTTTTTTATGTTTCAACACGAAATGAAAATACTGTTAAGGGATATTTTGCGTACCGGCTGGTTTCGGTTGTTTGTGCTTCATTTGGCAATAAACATGAAACCGAATACCTATGCCAGTTGGCATACGATTGGCATTTAAACTTCCTGAATGCATTGACATATTATGAATCGGGCCTCACCTTACGACTACGGTATTTGTATAAACCGGGTGATGAATATATTGACACTGTTCTTGTTCTTGAGTTCGAAACCGAATCGTACTGGCAGGCCATGGTTCGGTTTCACGAAATACAGAATGAGTTTGATCTGTTTATGCAACCAAAAAAGGAATATGGGAAAACAATTTTTTATTTTGCTCCTATAGTAGACGAAAAGGATCTGAAAAATGTTTTGTTTCCTTTCAATACCAGTAATTTTTTGCAATTTATTCCCGACTTTGCAGTAAATGCTCAGTTTTCTACAAATAGTATTGGTTTTTCGGCAGATGTTACAAAAAGGGAAGAGAAAAAGGTAGTACTTCCCTCCTCATTGAAACCTGAGATCAAACTGGATAATTTTTGCGAAAATCTGTTTCAACAAAAAAACAGAACCATGGTTGAACTCGTTCTTAAACCTGTAAAATTAACAAGACTTGAAATTGACCATCTGAAAGAATTGATCAACACGATCAACTTATATTATTTCACCGGAACCGACAAAGAAAATGCTTATCAAACCCTGTCTTCCTATTTACAATCACCTTCAAAATGTTTTTTCCTGGAAGTATACGGAGCTCAGGAATCAAAGAGCATTGGTAAAAATCTGATATCGGCCATCTCTTCAGCTTTTTTTGCCAGTGCTACACTTGTCAATACCACGGCTGTGGCCATTGTACAGAACGATATATTAAAAAAGCCGGATGAAGGCAAGCAAAGTTATGTCTTGAACAGCTTGTATTCTTTCAGCAATATTGTAAATGTTTTCAAATTCCCTTACCCATTTTCGGCTACAATGCCTGGTATTCGATCATATAATTCTATATATGGCTATATGCCTGAAAATTTGAGCAAAACAGGTATTGTAACCGGCATAAAAAACATCGGCGAGGGTGATATTCCGATAAAGATCAGCATGGAAGATCTGAGAAAGCATCTTTACTTACTTGGCCAAACAGGAACAGGAAAAACCACTGTCCTTTATTCAATGATCATGGACAGGATTTATGCAGGTAAGGGTGTTTGCGTTATCGATCCGCACGGAGATCTTCATAAAACTATATTAGAGAACATACCTGAGAATAGAATTAAAGATATCATCCGCTTTGAGCCGGGAAATACAGCAGATACTGTCAGAATTAACCTCCTCGAATATAATAAAGAAAATCCGCAGGAAAAGAGTTTTCTGATAGATGATTTATTTAATTTTTTCCGACAGGAATATGATGTAAATCAGACTATGGGACCTATGTTCGAGTTGTTTATGAAAAACTCATTACTCCTTCTCATGGATGATCCCGGTAATTTGGGTACCATTGGCGATATAACCAGTATTTTTCAGAATGCTGAGTTCAGAAACAGTTTGTTACAAAAATGCAAAGACAAAGAGGTGGTTGATTTTTGGAGGGAAACAGCTGTTAATCTTTCCGGGGATTTTTCACTTGCAAATTTCACTCCATATATAACCAGTAAACTTAACCAATTACTGATTAACGAATATATCAGACCTATTTTTGCTGCAAAAAAAAGTAATATTGACTTCAGAGATATTATTGATAATGATAAAATATTGCTTGTATCACTATCGAAAGGTAAAATTGGTAAAATCGGAGTTAATATTTTAGGGACAATCATATTATCAAGAATAATTAATGCTGCCTTTTCACGCGAAAATATCCATGAAAATGACCGTAAAGATTTCGTTCTCTTTGTTGATGAATTTCAGAATTTTGTTTCCCAATCGATAATGTATGCCATGTCGGAATCCAGAAAATACAGGCTCAGTCTTGTTTTGGCGAACCAAACCCTTGGTCAGTTGAATGAAAGCATGAAGCAATCCGTCCTTGGTAATGTGGGGAGTACGATTTTTTTCAGACCGGGCATTAATGATGTTGATTATATCATGCCCTATTTTACGCCTTACCTCACGAGGGAAAATGTACTTACCTTGCCAAATTACCAATGTATCGGAAGATTTCAGATTGACAATTCGCTCTCACTTCCTTTTATTTTCGAAACTATTCCTCCTGAGAAAATTGAGTATTTCTGCCCGGGAGGCAGTCGGAGTGAAGGTGCTGGATGCACTTGACATTATACATTTTTTTCCTAAAAACAAAAACGCAATATATTGGACAGGCCGGCGTCAGTGACTACCTTCTGCCGATTTTTATTGACCACCATATCCTATTAGCAATCAATAAAATGAGATGGTCAAGTCGTTCCAGCGAGGGCTGGTCTATGCAGACGTTTCTTCCACATCTGACCACTCTCTGCCGGAAATTAGTGACCAAGCCATCCTGTAAACAATCAATGCCTTTGGGGTGCTTGATTAGCATCGACTAGAGATGGTAAAAATAATCGGCCTATCCACCTATCTCAGCATGCCGGTTTCAACGTCGTAGAAGAAATCTTTTGAGGTGATTTTTTCATAGGGATGCATTTCATCCAGATGTAGAACGGATGTCCTGATATTTTTCAGCGGGATAACATACAAATGAGCGGGGTATGAAGGTTTACCACCAATTCCCATTACCAGATAGACGGGCGTGTTATTTTCTTTTTCATATTTCCGGTATCTCTCCAATTGCTCCGGTGTGGAAAATTCAACCGCTTTATCCTTCAATTTATTTCGCCATTTACATTCAACGGAAAAGCGCCTGGTCACATCTTTCATTTTAAATTCAAATACCATGTCAGGGTTTGTTGTTGTTTCAGCGTATATACCCTTCACATATTTATCACCTGCCCATTCCTTTACCTTGAAAAACTCTTTGTTGAACTTCTGAATAACGTATTTTTCAAAATCATATCCCTTCTCTTCCGGTGTTGATGCAGTTTTGGGGTTGCCCTCCTTGACTGAATGTTTAACTTTCCTGACCGGGATATATTCATTTTTTCCCGGAGAATCCACTGTTTTTACCGGCACGTTCTTCAACCGGGAATTTGATTTATCCTCCAATTTAATGACCTTGGCTGGCTCACCAATAGGTTTTTCCTTATTCTTATCACCTGAAGAGGAACTGTAAATGACAATACCTATAATTAAAAGCATTGAACCTAAAATAATTAGAACGATCCCAGCCATTTTATCCATTGTTAGTGTTTTACCCGGCAATGTTAATCTTTTAATCATGAGAATAGACGGGCTGTTCAGAAATTTGGGAAATATTTTATTACCTTCGTTTCATGATCAAACGCCTATATAATCCCTGGCAGATCACCAATGATGGAGAACGCGAGGCCGACAGGCAGCTGTTGCTTCCGGCAAAAATGGAAGATGAGCCATTAACCGTGATGCACAGCTTGCGTATTTCATCCCGTTATCACCGGGTGCAGATGTCGGGGGAGTGTGATTTTGTGATTTTCTCCAGGCTGGGAATCATGGTGGTGGAGGTTAAGGGTGGGATCATGGGCTATGGTTCTGCTGATCATCATGATCATGGATTTTACCGCCTCACGGGAGATGATCACCGGGATCCGGTTAAAAACCCTTTCGTCCAGGCGGATGAAAATGCGCATGCGATACAGAGTTTCCTGCGGGAAAAGGGGCAACTCAATATTTTTGTGGGTTCCGTTGTGTGCTTTCCGGAATGTGTGTTTGATTGCGATGGGATGGAGTATAAATATATGTGGCACCGGGGGTGTGAGAAGGAATGGCTGCCGATGATCATGGATTCACAAAGGGAACAGATTGCAGAATTCTATGAAAAACAGGATGAGCGGAATGTCGCCATGCGCATTAAATGGGAAACCCTGGATGAGGCCCGGATCTCAGTGCTTACCGAATTGCTGAAACCGCCGTTTGTCGATCAGGTGGATGTTTCAGGTTATGCCGGCAACCCGGGCGACAAGATCATCGTCACGGCAGGCGATGACTTTGAAATATCCTCGGTGATGGTCCAGATCTTCGGCGCCGACAACGAGATGATCGAGGAGGGTGCGTGTACCTTGGACCCCATTACGGGTAACTATGACTTTACCGCCACCATCGAAGTACCGGATCTAACCGATGTGACCATCCTCGCAAAAGCAACCGATTTTCCGGGGCATTCCGATCAAATGACTGTCACCCTTTAACCAGGGACTCTTTTCAAGCGAAGGGAGGGCGGAAACGTTCTCCCTTTTTTCATCGAAGGTTGCAGTTTTTCCTGGATTCTTTTAATTAAATCTCACAATCTTCCTGATTAACTTTCTTTACAATAAACCTCTCAATAACCAGTGTTTCTAGTTTTAAACTCATGTTTGTGCCGGTTTTTTACCATTGGTGCCTAGGTGCGGCGGTATGAAAAGTTGCCGGTTGCGGGCATTTCGTTGTTTAGGTGCTATTTAAAGTCAGGTGTTATATTTAAAATATCCTGTTCTTTCTTCTCATCAAATGCAATATGAACAATTTCATTACCGATTTTCGAAAAATCAATCTCTTTGATGTTGACACTCCTTACTCTTCTATTGTGCTGGGTGTGGAAATTCAAAGTCATGTCGGTCAGGTTCCATGCTGTTGTCCATATTGTGGAGCTTCTCATGATATCCATATTTTGTCCTGCTCCCGAACCTTCTGCACCGTCAGGCCCTAAGGGTAAATTGAAGTTGTCAAGTATTCGAAAAGCTTCGTAAATACCTTCCTTTGCATTCTCAATTTTCCTTGCAGATTGTGTCCATGTAACCGCTCTGACAAATCGTGAAGGGGGTGTATTGTCGCCGGGAAGCCCGATCATTCCGGACCCGGCGCCAGTTGGAGCAAACTTAACTCCGGACAAGGTCCTGGGTTCCAATGAAAACATGGAAAGATTTAAATAATTGCTCAAATTGGTCATATGCCAATCGTAGTTTGGGGCATTGGTTATAACACCCAGCGGTGCATCATGAATCCTTAATTCTCCCCCGGTAAATTCTATCACAATTGAAGTCCCTGAATTGTCAGTAACCATCCAATGCGCATCAACAACAATTCCGATTGCTTTTTCAACAACACCTACAACCGTAATTTCCTTCATACCTGCTTTTACTTCATTGATGCTGGAAAACTGAGATAAAATATAAGTAGTTACATCCTGGGCCGAAATGCAATTTGCAGCGTTGGCTTTATTGTATTCCGGATATTTTGCATATCCCGGGTGATAAAATAACCCTACAGCCAAACCTTTTTCGTTCATGCCGTCCGCAATATAATCTTTCCCAAGCATATCAAGCCCTGCTATACCGTGTTTAACCGTAAACTTCTTACCGTTACTGCCATCAGGCGTAAGTCCTGTAAACGTATAACCAACGGGGATTAAAGCTACCCGGGAATGTAAATCAAATGCTCCCCATTCCATGGTTCTCGCATAAACTACCCCGCCATCTTTTGCTATCAGCCGAATGCCGGTACAAGCTGACGCATCAAAATTTCCTGTCAAAAGGAATAATAATAGTCCGAATAATTTGATTGAATTTTTCATAGTATGTGTTTAAAGTTAATTTTTATACCCATGAGGTCACTCACAATGAATGTCAACGGTGTGCTGAACTCATTTGGTTTTTAGCGCACCAAATATACAAACTATAATGAAAAAGCTGGATATGCCGGTGCACCTGACCACTCTCTGCCGGATAGTGTGGACCATGCCATCCTGTTAACAATCAATGTCTTTGGGTGGTCAGTTTGCAATTGTGAAGATAGGTCAGCGCGTGCATTTTATCCCGACATGGATCCGGGCAACCCGTAGGATAAGCAATGCAATATAGTTTACTTTTGCATAAGACATTCGAAACATGGCAACAATTAATAACAGGCAGGTAAACCGGCGGAATCATCCTGTTTGGATCATCCAGTTCATTGTGCTTGCGGTGATGATCATATTGGTTTTACCGGGGTGCAAAAAAGACAAGAATGATGCACCGGATTATGCCGGCGAGATGAAAGCAATTTCTTTTTTGACAGAAAATTATCCGCCATTTAATTACGAGTATGACGGTGAAATTTATGGTGTATCGTCAGATATCCTTCATGGCATGTTAGCAAAAATGCAGATCGGACCCACCGGCATTTCTCTGGCAATCGATCAATGGGAAACAGTATATCAAAGGACACTGAACCAGCCCAAAACCATGTTGTTTTCAGTTGTACGGATTCCTGAGCGGGAAAGTCTTTTTAAATGGGTTGGCCCCATCGCACCTCAGAAGGACGTGATTATTGCTTTGAAATCAGCCCACATTGCCATCGGCAATGCCGCTGAACTGGCCACCCACACGATCGGTGTGATTAAAGGATACAGCAGTATCAACCTGTTGCTTAACCTGGGTGTTCCGCAAACGAAGCTCATCGAAGTGGATGACATGGCTGATCTGTATTCAGGGCTGGCGGATGATTCTTTTGATTGTATTGCCTATACGGAGATAAGTCATGCGCTGGTAGTTGCCTCCCTGGGTTATAATCCGGCGGACTTCGATATCGCATATACCCTGGCTGTATCACAATTGTATTATGCATTCAATTCAGGCACCTCCGACGCCTTGATTGAATATTTACAGGCCACCCTCGATGCATTCAAGAAGGACAAGACCGTGGACGGGAGCAGCGTGTATGAAAAAATCCTCAATAAGTACAAGGTCATTGAACATGTAGAAGATAGTATCACAGAAAAAATGGTTATTGACCTTGTAAATTTAACTTCCGTACAATTTGAACTGAACGCTCCTGTTACCATAGAAGAAATAAACAGGGGAGCGGCACCCTATATTGATCCGGATAATGCTTCCTTATACACCTTCGTATATGATACGGCCGTCACCATGATGGCGCATGCAACCAATTCGCTGCTGGTAGGGGTTAATTTTAAAGGGAAGACGGATGCCGCCGGAAAACCATTCCGGGATGAGATCATCAGCGGGGCGCTTGCTCATGGAACCGGCTGGGAAGATTATATCTATACAAAGCCCGACAAGAGTGGGTTGTATTATAAGACCACCTATTACAAGTTAACCACAGGCAGCGATGGAAAGCTGTATGTCGTGTGTGCCGGCAGGTATAAATGAAACATTGCCTGTTGCAGGCGCGCACAAAAAAAACCGCCCTTTTGGAGCGGTTTCAGAAACGTATGCGGGAAATATGTTGAGGGCTATTCGAAATCGGCGAATAGCGGTGTAGCCGGGGCCAAGGATGCAATATCGATCATTGTGGTTGTAATTTCATCCTCAAAAGATGCAAAAGCTGGCAGAACCGGAGCAAGGCCATCAAATACCATTCCGGCATCCGGTGCATCTTCAAATGTTGCCTCTTCCGGGGCGACAGGAGCGAAAGTTGAAATGGTCAGGCATGATACGGTTGATTCTGTAATTTCCTCAAATGGTGCAACTGCCGGGGCTAACGTGGCCAAAATGCTGATATTTACAGAAGCTGCTTCATTGCTCAGTTCCTTTGAATCGGAATCGGTTGATGCAAACAATGTGTTTACTGATATAAGAAGCATTCCGGTTAAGATCAGGGTTTGGAGGGTGTTGATTGCTTTCATTTTGATTTTTCTTTTGAGGTTGATGAAGCAAAGATATACCGGAATGGAGGTGAGGTCGAGGTGATTTCGATTGACGCAATAAACCTCCCGCCGGAGAGCGGAAAATTGCCGGTGAAAATCTGGAGGGGGGTCAGGAACTACGATCGTTCCACGGGGCAGCCTGCTCGATTGCACCCGTTTTTTAATTATTTCTTGCTCTTTCTATAAATGGCAAAGGTGAAGTAAACTCAAATTCTTTTGAAATATCAAAAAACAGGTTTAACAGATTTAGGTGCTCTCCTCCAATGATCAGTAAAATTCTGTCATCAGCACTGCGGGGTATTCTTTGAATATTTCGAAATATTCTCAGGTTGCGATTAAACCATCTGCCTGTCTCAAAGTCAACCCCTGTAAAATCTCCGGGTTGCTCTTCATACTTGAAAAGATTCAGTAAATAGAATGATAACCTCTCTTTAATCTGATTGGGTTCATTCAGCTCTTTCAATTCACTAATTATACTTGAAACTTTATTTGAGGTACTTGCAGTTCTGTAAATGGAATCGGGTGAGTGTGCGAAATAATCTTCAAATTTAGCTAACCGGATACTGTCTTTAAATAATCCTTCAATATTATCGTAATGCCTGCCCCAGTCATCTACACAATAAATTTTTGGTAAACTCAAGGTCTTTCCGATTCTAAAACCTAGTTGAAAAATTTCACCCTTGCCTAATTTGAATTTATTATTCCTGTATAATGAGTACAGAGAGTCTATTTTAGATTGCTCTTCCGGCCCGGCTTCAACAGCAATGATGGTTGGTTTATAATAACATATGGCTTTACAAACAGCCATAATTTCAGACTGATAAGGTTCGTCAAGTACTGATATTTTATCTTTATCTGCAGTTTTAACAGCATCCAGATTGGGATAGGCAAAATGAAAAACACCAAGTGTCATTATTTTGGTTTGCGGTGGAGCATCATTGGATTGTCCAAATGTCCAGCTACTAAAATATACCCCCAATAAAAAAATTAATAGTTTTCTCATTTTTTTGTCCAATGATTGTTGAAATGAGACTATAGTACTTACCAAAAGTAGGACAGTTAGTTAAGGTTTACAAACAAACCCTGAAATTTACTGTCATGATGAGAAAAAAAGACAAAATTACAGCGCAGAATTCAAAGCCAAGGTTGGACGGGCCGGACCAGTTGACCACCCTTTGCCGGTTTAGTCCGGCCTTTTCAACCTTATAAAATCAATGAATTGAGATGGTCTTTTTAAATTGGCCTTTGATGGTCAATACGATCGGTCTTTCCTCCGTTTGACAGGGAGGATGGGTTTCAGATAAAGTTTTCATCCTGCAAATCAACTCATGGTTGGATGACAATCATCCGGTTAAAAAACTGAGAGTTTTTTTTCGACCGTTCACTGACAAAACTGCCTGTTTCATTCATTTCACTGATAAAAACTCCTGTTTCGTTGATTCCTCTTTGAAATGATCCATGAATTTACGTTTATTTGATACTTTTATCATCTCCTTTTAAATCATGGTTGGGTTTTACCCCGGCATCAGGAACAATTTCAGGTTCATGGCAAAAAACAGGAAGCTTTTCGGCATACACAACATCGACATCCTGCTGATGAGCTTCATCTTTCTGCTGCTTTTCATGCTGCCTGTCCTATTTACAAAAGTGGATGGAGGCATAAGCTGGACCAATGTCTTTAAGATCTGGCAGGACAGGGTGTTGCTTATTCCAATATTCATCATCAATCACTGGGTATTGGTTCCCAGGCTTATGCTGAAAAAAAGATATAAATTATATACTGGTCTGGCGGCTTTGATCATCATGCTCTCTACACTGGCGTATTACTTCCATGATATACCGCAAAAGGCAAGGCCGCGCAGGGCAACCGACCGGATCGAAAGGCGAATGGCGGAAGAAGGTATAAATCCACCACGGCCGGATGAACGCAATGAACCTCCAAGGCAGCTGGAGCAGCGAGAGCCCTCATCGAAAAAACCATCTCCAGTACCTCCCTATGCCGATCTGCTTATGTTTTCATTGCTGATTGTCGCAGTCGATACCGGATTGTCATTGACCAAAAACTGGCATCGCAATGAGGAAGACAAGATCAGGCTCGAAAAAGAAAATACCAAGGTTCAACTGGCCATGCTCCGCAACCAGGTAAGTCCCCATTTTTTCATGAATACATTGAATAACATCTATGCCCTGATCGATACCGATACTCAAAAATCCAAACAGGCAGTTATGAAGCTGTCGAAACTTATGCGGTACATGTTATATGAAAACAGCAATGGTAAGGTGACCCTCAGTAAGGAATTTGAGTTCATAAAAAGTTATGTCGACCTGATGATCATCCGTTTTGACAATGACATCAACGTAAATCTCGATATTCCTGAAAAGTACACCGATGTCGAAATTCCCGTTATGCTCTTCATCTCCTATATTGAAAACGCCTTCAAGTACGGCGCCAGTTACCAGCAAAAAAGCTTTATCCATGTCATTTTTGAGGTTACATCCGACACCTTATCCTTTACCTGTTTGAACAGCATCACCGGCAAGAGGGAAACAAAAAGCCAGGGAGGCCTGGGATTACAGAACAGTAAACAAAGACTGGAACTTCTGTTCAATGACCGGTACAAATTATCAGTGCGTGAAACTGAAAAAATATTTACAGTTGAACTTAATATCCCGCTGGCATGATAATTAACTGTGTGATTATTGACGACGAACCACTTGCCATCAGTGTGATCGAAGGGCATGTTAAACAAACTCCCTTCCTTGAGCTCAGTGCAAAGTTCACTCATCCGGTGAGGGCATTTGAATACCTTTCTGAAAATGAAACCGACCTGCTTTTTATTGATATCCAGATGCCGGATCTGTCGGGACTTGACCTTGTGAAAGGATTAAAATACCCGCCCGCCCTTATTTTTACAACAGCTTACGATCAATATGCCCTGGAAGGCTTCCGGGTCGATGCCATTGATTACCTGTTAAAACCCATTGACTACCCCGAATTTCTAAAGGCTGTCAATAAAGCAAAAGACTGGATTTATGCACGCAGGGGTAAAAATTTAAGCGTTCAGTCGAACAAGGAGTTCCTCTTCATTAAATCGGAATATAAGATCGTTCGGATTGATTTTAATGAAATCAGGTACATCCAGGGCATGAGCGAGTATGTAAGGATCCACCTGACCCATGGAAAACCCATCATGTCGCTGCTCAGCCTGAAATCGCTGGAAGCCCAGCTGCCTGAAAACATGTTCATGCGGGTTCACAAATCGTATATCGTGAACCTCCGTAAGATCAATGTCATCGAACGGAATGAAATTGTCTATGACGATGGCGTTATCATCCCGGTGAGCCAGCAGTATAAAAGTAATTTCCAGGAATTCATTGATAAGAATTTCATGCCGTAATCCATCCCTGAAAAATTCATATTTCATCAACCAGGTAATTCTTGCCACCCGTTAAACATATCGGCGCGGATGCAGGTTTCATATGCAATCTGGTTAATTCACCTTTTTACTTGATATGTTCATTCACTGATAAAATTCCTTGATCCAATTTGTCAAACCGTCGTTTCATTGATTTCTTTTATTTACCCATTATTTTCGAAGTATGTTTGCTTAAAATCCTGGTAATCCAAAAGAACAAAACAAACCGAGCATGCAACACTTCTACCCTGCAGTTTAAACAGAAAATCAGATCTATTAACTAAAAACAGGGAATTATGAAAACTCAAGGGATGAGAAGATCAGGTCGGTTTTATCCAAAGACCAGTTTGTGAAATACCAGGAGCTTGAAAAAGCTTCCCGGCCGAAAAAGCCAGATGACAAAAAACATCCTAAAAATTGAGATAATAGAAAATCTTAACCCCGGATCAGGGAGAAAACTCCTGGAAGTGTATAACATAAAATCAACCGTAATGAAAAGAATACTGTTTTTATCGGCTTTGCTCATTTATTCAATGTCATTATTTGCCCAGGAGAGTTTCATGGTCAAAACGGAAACAAGGTATTGGGATAATTCAAAAACCTATGCCGGATATACCCTGTTCGGCACCAGGGGAGTCACCTATTTAATAGATTTTGAAGGACATGTGATCCATACCTGGAACATTGGAACGAACCCCAGGTTTACCGGGGATGGGGTGCTCCTTGATGCCGTCGGGGGTAATCCCAGCAACCAGAATACCTGGAAGGAACTTGACTGGACTGGCAACACGGTATGGCAGTATACCGAGACCCGCAGCAATTACCACGGGCATCACGATTTTATCAAGATATACAACCCTAAACTTGGCGACTCGACATTTCTTTATATTGCAAACAAAGATTTAACTGCCCAGCAATGTCTCGACGCAGGATGCGACCCCCAGTATAATTATACGGGTTCACAGATGGATGCCATCGTGGAGGTGAACAGGCAGGGGACTGTAATCTGGGAATGGTGGTTTTTTGACCACGTGGTGCAGGATATGTTTCCGTCAAAACCCACCTATGGCATCATCGCGAATACACCTGGCAGGATCGACCTGAATATCAGGGGTAATCATGTAAAAAGTGACTGGCTGCATTGCAACTCCCTGGATTATAATGAGAGTCTTGACTTGATTGTCATAAACTCCGTACATGGCGAATTTTACGTCATTGATCACGGCAATACATTTATTCCTAACCAGCCGGCAAACAGTATCGCACTGGCAGCCGGTGCGGCTGGTGATTTTAAATACAGGTTCGGTGATCCGGCCAAGTATGATCAGGGAGACCCACCAAGTGTGCTGGATAACTGGGAAAAAGCAACGGCCGGGAATAAACAGCTCGGAGGCTCCCACGATATCCAGTGGATTAAGCCCGGGCTGCCGGGTGAAGGAAATTTCCTGGTATTTAATAATGCCCAGAACCTTTTTGAACTTACCCCGCAGTCATACATCATGGAGATCAACCCTTATCTGAATGGTTCCGGGGTCAACACCGGTCAGTTTGTAAATCCTCCCGATGCCGGCTATACAATTGAAGGGTCTCCCGATCCTAACCTGATGAAGGAAAACAAAAAAGTTTCGAAACAGATCGTCTGGAAATATTCGAGCAAAAACAATACTTCATTTTACAGTACCATCGGCTCCAGCGCCCAGCGGTTACCAAATGGGAACACCCTCGTATGCGCCATGAATGACGGGCATATTTTCGAAGTCCATCCTTCCGACACATCCGTAGTGTGGGAATATACAAATCCCATGACCAGGGATGGAATAAAGAAGATAAAAGTTGATAATTATCCTACATATAACGGGGTTTTCAGAGCCTATCGTTATGCATCTGCCGATCCCGGATTGTTGGGCCATGACCTTACACCCGGAGCGACCATGACAGGCGAGCCTCCCAACTACTGGACTCCGGGTTCTATCACGGATGTGATTGAAAGTGGTGTAAATTCCGGACAGGGAAACATCCTGGACCAGAATTTTCCAAATCCTTTCAATTATAGCACGACCATTGAATTCGAGATTGCCGAACCGGCACTGATAACCCTTATCATTTACGATCTTTCAGGAAAACAGGTGAAATCACTGGTACATCAACATTGTTCCACTGGGAAATATTCCCGGAACTGGAATGGTAAAAATGACCAGGGATCGCAAGTTCAAAGCGGCATGTATATTTATATTCTGAAGGCGGATGATAAGCAACTCAGTAAAAAAATGATTTACTGCCAATAACCAGACAACGGAAAGGATGAAATCTGAAAAATAGGGAATTACTGCAATGAAAAATATAAGAATATACTTTATCATTCTTTTAGCTGCTTCGTCGGTTCATCCATCATTTGGACAGAAGCTCATTCCGTTCAAACTCGAAGAAACAGGACAGACGATAAGTTATAGCTCTACACCGGGAGAGGATTGCGATTTCTTCATCAATCCCCAGTCATTTACCGACAACGGGGATGGAACCATCACCGACAACAATACCCTGCTGATGTGGCAAAAAACCGACGGGGGTGAAATGACCGTTGAAAATGCCGGGAGTTATTGCAACAGCCTGACACTTGCAGGTTACAGCGACTGGAGGCTCCCGACCGGGATCGAGTTGTTCAGCATCAATAATTACAACCACCTTAACCCGGCTCTGAATACAGTGTTTTTTACGTTAACCCAGGCAGAATACTGGTGGACAAGCGAAAGGCAGGCAGATGATCCAACAAAAGTGTGGGTGGTGAATGCGGGAGGAGGGATAGGGGCGCACCCGAAAACAGAGACCATCAGTGCCGGGGGGACCAAGCGTTTTCATGTAAGGGCCGTGAGAAATATTGTAACCACTTCATTTACACTTTCACACTTTACCGACAATGGAGACGGAACCATTTCCGACAACTTTACCGGGCTGACCTGGCAAAAAAATCAAAGTCCTGATTTGATGACCTGGGATGAGGCGCTGGCATACAGCCATACTGTCAGCCTGGCTGGTAAATCAGACTGGAGGTTGCCAAATGTCAAGGAAATTCAGTCATTAAATGATGCAGGTTTATTCAAACCATCATTCAACAAAGTCTTTTTTCCAGGTGTTTTGTCAGGAAATTTCTGGTCCTCGACCACCATGTTTCAAACGGATACAAAAGCCTGGGCTATAAATGTCGATTACGGGATTGTTTCATATAATCCAAAAACCAACAAAGAAAATGTCCTGCTGGTCAGGGGTGGAACCGACAATAAAAACCTGAATTTTACTGATGTCACCATCCCAGGCGGTGAGTATGAAATGGGAGATCATCATGGCCATTATGACCCGAGTCACCCCAATGATGAAATACCTGTTCACCCGGTAAAGGTCGATTCCATTTATATGTCGAAAACGGAAATTACCAACGACCATTTCCTGGCCTTTCTGAATGCATCACTGCTTGACGGAACAATACAGGTGAATAACAACAAGGTCCACCTCTCCGGAGATACAAATACATTGTACTATACCAGCCAGTATGCACCCTATTACAGTATCGGGTACGACGGGAATGTGTTTTCAATGGCCGACTTCAGGGCGAACCATCCGGTAGTCGGGGGGAGGGGGCGCGGCGCCCTGGTTTTCTGCAACTGGCTGAGCCGTCAGAACGGGCTGGATGAATGTTTTAACCTCACCGCCTGGATAGGCGATTTGACAAAGGGAGGTTACCGCCTCGCAACTGAAGCAGAATGGGAATATGCTGGAAGGGGAGGGCATTTGAATCCCTATCTGAAATACCCGAACGGGAATACCGTCGACATCAACCAGGCAAACCTGCCGAACTCCGGCGATCCTTATGAAACAGGCTCTTTGCCTTTGACCACTCCTGTGGGTTTCTACGATGGGTCATTGAAAAATAAATCAGATTTTAACTGGCCCGGCAGTGCGACTTCATACCAGACCTCAGATGGCGCCAACGGGTATGGATTGTATGACATACAGGGAAATGTGTGGGAATTCATCTGGGACTGGTATGGCACTAACTATTACAGTGTCAGTCCCTTTGACAACCCGAAGGGTCCAGATGCGGGTTCAGTCATGCCCGACGGGAAACCTTACAGGTCGATGCGAGGTGGAAACTGGTATAACGGCATAGACTCAAACAATGTAAACGATGGTCATTCAAGGGTAAGCAACCGCGATCCCTCCTATTTTCGCGGGCCGCTCGATCCGAACCATCCCTGGTATCACGTGGGTTTCCGTGTTGTAAGAAAATATGCAGAATTTTCTACCGGGTTGGATGACGGCATGGGATCTGTTCCGGGCGATATGCAGTTAAAACAGAACTATCCCAACCCGTTTAAAAACGCAACAACCATCAGGTTTAATATTCCCCGCGAAGGATTAATATCCCTGAAAGTATATAATGCATTTGGCGTTTGCGTGGCAACGTTATCCGGTGACAAACTCCCGGGTGGATGGCATGAGTTAACCTGGAACGCTGAATCTTTTCCTTGCGGAGTTTACTTGTGCAAACTTCAGCTGGATAACCGGGTTAGTGTAAAGAAAATGATCCTGTTAAAGTAATTCAATTCTAAAACCGACTAAAACCATGCAAAAGAGAATATCCATAATTGCCCTGATTCTCCTGCCACTGGTCGCTGTCTTCGGGCAGACAATCACACAGACAATCACAATGGGTTTGTTTATCAACGACACGCTGAATTCATTTAAAGGTTACACCTTGTTTGCGCCTAAACAAAATACGATGACCTATCTGATCGACAATCAAGGCCGGAAGGTTCATGAGTGGAATGCAAGCACCTATCCCCCGGGACAGGCTGTTTACCTCCTGGAGAACGGAAATTTGCTCCGGGCATGCATGACCCCGGGACAACTGGGCACCGGTGGCGGTGAGGGCGGAAGAGTGGAGGAGTATGACTGGGAGGACAACCTGGTATGGGAGCTGGATTTTTCAACCCCAACATACATGCAGCACCACGACATTAAAATGCTGCCCAACGGGAATATCATCATGCTGGTCGTTGAGAAAAAAACCTATGCTGAAGTTCTTGCGGCAGGGTTTGATCCTTCAAAACTGAATCCCGAAATTCAGCAAAAGGGTTATATGCTGCCCGATTACATAGTTGAAATACAGCCTACACCGCCTGTTGGAGGAATAGTAGTTTGGGAATGGCACGTCTGGGATCACCTGATACAGGATTACAGCTCCGCAAAAGCAAATTTTGGCGTGGTCAGCGCGCATCCCGAATTAATTGATGCCGATGGCGATCACAGGATACTCCCGCTTTTCTGGAATCACATGAACAGCATTGATTACAATCCCGCTTTTGATCAGATAGCGCTGAGCGTAAGAGGCAACAGTGAGGTTTGGATCATCGATCACAGCACAACAACCTCGCAGGCAGCCGGTCATACCGGGGGAACCTTCGGCAAGGGCGGGGACCTTCTTTACCGGTGGGGAAATCCTTTAACCTATGGAGCAGGAACACTGAATAACAGGAAGTATTTTGAACAGCATGATGTTGAATGGGTTAAACCAGGCTGCCCCGGTGCCGGGAATTTAACCTGTTACAATAATGGCCTTGGCCGCACTCCGCCATACTCGACAGTAGATGAGATTACACCCCCCGTTGATGCAACCGGCAACTATGCACTGACAACAGGTTCTGCTTACGGTCCCGTCAATTTTACCTGGAGCTATACGGCAACTCCTCCCGAATCGCTCTACTCGGAAAATATTTCAGGGGCACAGCGGCAGCCAAATGGGAATACGCTGATCGACGAAGGTGGGCATGGCGATTTTACAGAAGTTACCCCGGCCGGGCAGATTGTTTGGAAATACATTTGTCCTGTTGATGACAACGGTCCCATGACGCAGGGGAACCAGATACCGGTGAACCCGGTGAGGCCCGATGAAACAATGAATTCCGTATTCAGGGTATACAGATATTCCCCGGATTATCCGGCATTTGTCGGAAAAGATTTGACGCCGGGTGCGGTCATCGAACTTTTTCCGGTTGGCAATGATGATCAGTTCATCAAATCGGCCACGGTACAGAGTTATCCAAACCCGTTTACAAATAAAATCAGGTTGAAAAACCTGGACGGGACGGAGCGCTTTGAACTGATAAATAAACTGGGGCAAACCATCTGGTCAGGGAAACTTATTGAACAGCAGGATTTTTCGTATCTGGCAACTGGTTTGTATTTCCTGAGAATAAAAAACGAAAATTCAGGACAGACAATTAAAATAATTAAACAATAAATAAAGGAAATCGGATCCGTCTTCTCCAGAACCAGGAATAAACTGGTCAGCATAAATTATCCCGGACAGGAAAATCAATTCACGCCAATCTTTCTACCATGCGATTTAATTCAGTACCAGCATTAATGTTCATTTTAATCCTTTTAAGTAGTTCATTATCTGCGCAGTCTTTTACGGAAATTTTAGGCCGGCCCGAAAGTTCCTCCATTACCATGAGCATCCTTTTTGATCAGGAAACGGATGTATACTGGGAATATGGCACCTCAAGCGGGTCCTACACCTCAAATACCCCGACTTTTCCATCATCAGTTGATTCAGCACTTGAAGTTACGTTCACGGGCTTACAGCCAAACACGGTCTATTACTACAGGACAAGATACCGGGCCCAGGCCACTCCCGGACTTTTTTTATCAGGCCCGGAACACACCTTTCGCACGCAGCGTACCCAAGGAAGTACATTCACGTTTGCCGTGGCGGCCGACCCGCATCTTGATACCAACTCCATACCGGCAGCCTATGCGCTAACCCTTCAAAATGTCGGTTCAAAAAATCCCGACTTCCTGTTCGACCTTGGAGATACATTCATGTCGGAAAAACTTCAGGTTAAAACGCAAGACGAAATAACCAAAAGGCACCTTCTGTATCGTCCCTACTTTGGTGCGGTATGTCATTCTGTTCCGCTTTTCCTGGTAATGGGCAATCATGAAGGCGAACAGGGCTGGAAACTCGACGGAACTGCAAATTGTGTCCCTGTGATGGCCGCCAATACGCGGAAACTGTATTATCCGAATCCGTTTCCCGATTCATTTTATTCAGGGAATACCAAGAGTGAAAATTTCGTCGGCCTCCGGGAGAACTATTATGCCTGGCAATGGGGGGATGCGCTGTTCATCGTCCTCGATCCGTACTGGTATACAACAACGAAAACAGGCTGGGGCTGTACACTTGGGGATGTTCAGTACAACTGGTTCAAAAACACGCTGGCCAGCAGCCAGGCGAAATTCAAGTTTGTTTTTTGCCATAACCTGGTGGGCGGCAACGGAAACGACGCACGCGGAGGAGCAGAGTATGCGGACCTGTTTGAAATGGGAGGAAAAAATACTGACTCCACCTGGGGATTCGATGCGAACCGTCCTGGCTGGGGCAAGCCCATTCATGAGCTGATGAAGGAGAACAATGTGACCATCTTCTTTCACGGGCATGACCATTTTTTTGGCAAGCAGGATAAAGACGGGATCGTTTACCAGGAGGTACCCCAGCCTTCAAACAGAAACATCACAAACATGTCTGCTGCCCAATACGGCTATGTGAACGGGAGTTTCCTTCCGGGCAGGGGTTTTCTGTCCATAACTGTTTCAGATTCAACTGTAAAAGTCGACTATATCCGGACCTATCTCCCAGGTGAGGAAAATGCCTCGCACATGAATAGCGAAGTGGCTTTTTCTTATTCGGTGAAACACTCCGCAACCCCGGTGGAAGAAATACCAGGGGCCCCGGAACCTGTCCTGCTCGGGCAGAATTATCCGAATCCTTTTTATACCGGGACTTCCATCAGGTATAAATTACGAGAGGAGGGCACTGTTCAATTGAGAGTGTATGACATGACGGGCAGGGAAGTCGCAACCCTGGTCGATAAGTCCCAGCAACCCGGCACCTATACCGTTCCTTTTAACCCGGGAAATTCATTACGGCCGGGCGGAATGTATTACTGCAGGATTACCGCCGGTAATTTTTCGAAATCCATAAAGATGATCTGCATCAGATAAGCAAAACACAAGAATCCTTTTGGCCCGGTAAATGTCACACGGGATACCCTCTTTTTTAGTAAAAAACCGGGAAATTATTTGAATACCACTTCACGCATAACTCTTTCTCCATAAAGTTCACGCATGCTTACCCTGTTCTGCATCAGGGTTTTCATGGCTTCATCGGTGCCGACAACTTTGGTCCTGATCGCATCCCATTTTTCATCTGATCCTTCCATAGCGGCAAGGTTTTTATATTCCATCAACAGCATCATATCATAGTCATTCGGACCGGAAGCATTACCGGATAGAACCTTATATGAGACCAGCAGTCCTTGTTTTACTGCTTCTTCATGAATGGCAACCCAGGTCGATTTAAGACTTTTCAGGTAATCGTCGCCCATTCCTGCTTTTGTTTTAATAAAACTAATCACCCATACGGATCCGTCTTTGAACTCTTTTTTGCCCTGCGCAAAAACACTGCCGGTTGTCAGGAATAACGCGGTGATCACCATCAATATCGATAATTTTACTGTTTTCATTTTATTGGGTTTTTAAAGTTCGGACTGTGAAATTTCAATCAACACAACGACAGTCGTTTACGCAATGTCCATGCAAATATATTGATTTAATTCTAATTTAGACTTAATTTAAATTATGTTGTTGTAACGGATCATGATCACCGACGTCAAACTGAAAAATTTCGCGGCAAGCCTCAAGGGTTTTTATATCCCATCGGAATTTGAACTTTTGCTCGCTTGCCAGGCTAACAGCCGGGAACAAGCCCGCAGTGATTCAATATACCGGTAATAAAAAACAACATGGAAATATCGATAAGCGGCCTCACAAAAACGTACAGGGGAGACAAATACGGGCTGAAAAATTTCAACCTGGAGTTGAAGAACGGGATCCTGGGCCTGATAGGACCCAACGGTGCCGGCAAATCGACCCTGATGCGCATCCTGGCAACCATTTCCAGGCCAACAGAAGGTAAAGTCACCCTCGATGGCACTGATATTGTGAAATATCCCGACACCGTGCGGAAGGTGCTCGGCTACCTGCCGCAGGACTTTGGGGTGTATCCGAACCTGACGGCCGTTGAATTTCTTGAATACATCGCTGCCATCAAGGGATTTACAGGGAAAAGCATTAAACTAAGGATTGAAGCGCTGCTCGAAGAGCTCAACCTTACAGCGGTCAGGAACCGCCCGATCGGGACCTATTCCGGCGGAATGAAACAACGGATCGGCATTGCACAGGTACTGATCGGCGATCCGAAACTGCTTATTCTCGATGAGCCTACTGTGGGCCTCGATCCGGAAGAGCGGATCCGCTTCCGGAACCTCCTGACCGATCTGTCGGGCGAACGGATCGTCATTCTCTCATCCCACATCGTGTCCGACATTGAAACAGTGGCCGGCGACATTGCCATCGTATACCAGGGCCGGGTACTCGAGCATACCTTCCCGGTCGCAAAAGGGACGCTTGAAGACATGTACATGCGTGTTATTTCCGCGGCAAAAAACGGAGGTGCCAATGGACATTGAATACACCGGAGCAAGCATCTTTCATATCGCCAAAGCCGATCTCCTGCAGCGGATCCGGAGTTATTACTTCCTCATTGCAGCAGGTGCTTGTGTCTTCATCATCTATTCATTCGTTCCGTCCCTGGATGCGGGCTACACCATGGTGTCGCTTGGCAACTATCGCGGCTTTTATAACTCAGCATGGATCGGAAGCATGGTTGCCATGTGCGTTCCGTTTTTCTCCCTCATTGGATTTTACCTGGTCTCCAACTCGGTAAAAAGGGATGTTGATACCGGCGTCGGTCAGATCATTGCCACAACCCGTATTTCCAGGGTACAGTACCTCACGGGGAAACTGTTCAGCAATTTTGCGGTACTCCTGCTGATGCTGGCCATCATTGCTGTGATGACCGTGGTCATGTTCCTGTTCCGGGGAGAGACCAGCCACCTGGAATTGGGTAAGCTGCTCCTGCCATTGCTTATCCTTACCCTGCCTGCCATGTTCATCATCGCCGCACTGGGACTGTTCTTTGATTCACTTCCCGGGGTGAGCCGGGGATTCGTGAACATCGCCTGGTTCTTCTTCTGGATATTCCTGGTATCATCAAGCCTTTGGTCGCAGGCAACCGATGTATTCGCCGTGAATACCTGCCTGCTTGATATCAGGCAGGCGATTTCTGAGGCACATCCGGATTGGAACGGCCTTTCCGGGACCGGCATTTTAATTACCAACACCATTCCCTCATGTAAGGTATTCACCTGGGATGGCATGAACTGGACTCCCCTGATCATTTTGCAGCGGCTTTTCTGGATGATGGCAGCATTCGGCCTGGTGCTGGTGGCCTCGGTGAGGTTCAACAGGTTCGATGCCTCTGAAACAAGAGAAAGAAAACAGAGAACCCTGTGGTTCCTGAAAAAAAAGGAGATGCCGGCAGATGACACCCTCCTCCCGCTGCAAATAAAATACCGTGAACTGCCGCCGGCCGAACCGCGGTTCAGTTTCTTCAGCCTGGTAAAGGCGGAAATGCTGCTTGTCATCAGGGGGAAACCTTTGCTGTGGGTGCTCCTCACCACCGGGCTGTTCATAGCATCCATATTCACCCCGCTTGCCTTTGCCCATAGCATAGCATTGCCCCTGCTTTGGTTCCTGCAGGTGCTGGTCCTTTCAAAACTCGGTTCCAGGGAGGTGACGAACCGGTGCCACGAATACATATTTTCTGCACCTTTCCCGCTCTGGCGTCAGCTGCCTGCAACCCTGGCGGCATCGGTGCTGATTTTAATCCTTCTCGCCCATGCCGGTTTCCAGCGAGCCCAGGCAACCCAGTTCGCCTTCGACCGAGACGCCGATGGCGTGGGCGATGTCGACCACATGCTTGCTGACGCGCGCGTTGTACTCGAAGCTGGC